>JALYZH010000014.1 GCA_030948945.1 Gemmatimonadota bacterium
TTCAGAGGCAGGGGAAGCGTGTACTTCGGGCGGGCCGCCGCCGCATGCAGGATCTTCAGGGCCGGCACGGTCTCGAGCGTCGGAAGGTAGAGGAACCCCGCAATCCCGTTGACATCCAGCAGGTGCAGCTCCTGGGAGTGCCGGGTGAGACTCACGGCGATCACGGGCGTATTGGAGAGCAGCTCGTCGCGCTCCCATCTCTCCAGCGGAATCGTCGCCAGCAGATCGTAATCGCAGATGACTACGTCGGGTGACGATTTGCCCGCGGCTTCGACCGCCAAATCGAGACCCACAACCTCCGTAGTGATGACACCCATGCGAGCGAAGTACCGCGCGATATGCTCACTCAAAAAGCAATGGCGCGCGATGCACAGCGCGCGGAGAGGTGCGGCCTCTTGCGGGGCCGCCCGGCCTGATTCAAATGACATGGCCGTTGATCGTAAGTAACTATGCAAAGGAACACAAGCAGAGCCGGGATGAAATGTTCGTGTAAGCAAGCCGATCACCGGACAAAAAAAAAGCGCCCCGCACCAAAGAGGTGCGGAGCGCCAGAGAAGTGAGCGGGCAGCTCTACTTCTTCGTCTTGTCGACGTTGTTGCCGATGATGCCGCCGAGAATCGCTCCGGCTGCGCCACCGATGATCGCACCCTTCACCTTGTTCTGGCTGGTGACAGCGCCGATCACTGCACCCGCGCCAGCGCCGATCGCGGCGTCACGCTTGGTGTGCTTTACTACCACCGGAGCCGGGGCCGGAGCGCTATAAACCGGAGCAGAGGAGTACGTCCCGCCCGATGAACTGGTGCTGCGACGAGTCGTCGTCCGACGCGCAGGCGCGCGATAGACTGTGCGAGGCGCCGCTGCTGTATTGCTGCGCAGAGCTGTCGGCGCAGCCGCCACGCCAGCACGCTCGGCGGCTGTGATGCTGTCTAACGGCGTGTACGGCCGGCTGGCCGCCGCAGTCGAAAGATCAGAGTTCAGCGCGCTGTCGGCAGCGGTCTGTTTGGTGTCGCCCTTCGAGCAAGCGAACGCGAGAGCCGCGGCCGGAAGAATTAGTAACTTTTTGAACATTTTAAAGCCTCCAGAATGGACCCCCGCTCAACGCGACGGCACTACCATAGAGGGCAGGGTCTGTGCCAATAAAAGGATGTAGTTATGCTGCCGTAGCGGCGGACAACGCGGCCGTTGGCGCCATGTCGTCCTCTAGAGAGGCCGGCAAAGTGAGACGAAATGAGCTGCCCTCGCCGGGGGTCGAGCACACGGTCAACGAGCCATCCAGCAGCTGTGCCAGCCGTCTCGAGATCGGGAGCCCCAAACCGGTCCCCGGCTGCTTCGATTCGGAGACCTGCACGAACTCCTCGAAGATGCGGGCGGTGTCCTCCTGCGCAATTCCGACCCCCTCATCCTTGACCTCTATTTCTACACCCCTGTCCAGGCATTGTTTGCACGCGACGCGAATCGGTTTACCCTCACCGAATTTGATCGCGTTCGAAAGCAGGTTTAGAAGGATCTGCCTCACCCTGCGCGGATCGCTCACGATGTTGAACGTCTCGCTCTCCATCTCCAGGGCGAGCGTAGATCCATATTCGTCCGCAAGCGGGCGCACCGTGACGAAGAGATCCTCGATCAGGGCGGGGAACATCACGGGTTGTAACGTGAGCTCTATCTTGCCGGCCTCGATCTTGGACAGGTCCAGCACATCGTTTACCAGCTCGAGCAGATGCCGAGCCGCCTTCAGAGTGCGCTGCAATCCTTCCTTCTGCTTGGCGTTGAGGGGACCATAGATGTTGTCCAGCATCAGCGTGCTGTAGCCGATCACCGCGTTGATCGGGGTCCGCAGCTCATGGCTCATCGATGCATAGAACCTGTTGCGGGCTCCCATCGCCTGCTCCAGCGCAACCTGGCGTCGATGCAGCTCATCGTTCATCTGCGACAGCTTGGCCGCCGAGCGCGCTTCGGCCTCGAGCAGAGAAGTCCTGTGCTCCAGCTCCAGCTCGCGTTTCTGACTCTCGCGCAGCAGGTCGCCCGTCCGCTGGATCTCCCGTTGCTTGAGGAAGAGATCCACGAACACGGCGACCTTCGATCTCAGCACGTCAGGATTGAAGGGCTTGAACACGTAGTCCACGGCGCCCATCGAATATCCCTTGAAGACGTACGCGTCTTCCTTGCTGATCGCGCTCAGGAAGATGATCGGGATCGTGCGCGACCTCTCGCGTGACTTGATGATCTCCGCCACCTCGAAGCCGTTCATCCCGGGCATTTGCACGTCGAGAAGAATCACCGCGAACTCCGCGGCGAGAACCTGCTTGAGCGCTTCGGGTCCGGTATTGGCTCGGATCATTACCTGACCGAGCGGCTCGAGAATCGCCTCGAGGGCGAGGAGATTCTCGGGACGATCGTCGACCAGAAGGAGGCTGACTCGCTCGTCGCTCATACCGCCCTCCTCGCTCTGACCTTCTGCGGCTCCTTACTGAGCGCGACCAGTCTCGCCGCCAGCGCGTCGAGCGAAAGTACCTCGGCGGAAGGGACTGCTTTCACTGCGGCGTGAGGCATGATCGGAATCTCTGCGGTCCGCGGGTCCTGCACCAGTGCACGCCCACCCCGCCGCACAATATCCGCGAGCCCGCGCGCGCCGTCTTCGTTCGCTCCCGTTAGCACGACTCCGATAGCCCCCGAGCCATAAGTGTCGGCCGCGGAGCTGAGCATCACGTCGATGGACGGCCTGCTGAATCGCACAGGGTCCTCGACCGTCAGCGACAGGTAACCCGCGTCGATCAACACGTGGTAGTTGGCCGGAGCGACGTGCACCGTGCCCGGCGTCAGCGGATCCTTGTCCTCCACCTCGCACACTCTCAGGTCGGTCGTGTCCTGAAGAAGCCGCGTCAGCAGCAGGTCCGAATCCTTGGAGCGATGTTGCACTATGACGACGGGCAAGCCGAAGTCGCCCGGGAGATCACCGAGCAGCTTCGTCATTGCGGCAAGCCCACCCCACGACGTTCCCACGCCGACCACCGAGTACCGCATTACCTGACCTTCCGGAAGATTTTTTCCGGAGGCGCGATCTGCTGGTAGCTGTCCTCGTGCGCCATGAATCGAAGCGTCTCCTTGCTCCCGAGCACCAGCACGCCGAACATGGCGAGGCTGTCGTAAAAGAGTCCATGCACCTTGGATTGCAGCGTCTTGTCGAAATAAATCAGCACGTTCCGGCAGAGGATGACGTTGAATTCGCTGAACGAGCGGTCGGTTACCAGGTTGTGCTGCGAGAACACGACGTTCTTCGTCAGTGATTGATCGAAGAGCGCTCCCCCGTATTTCGCCGTGTAGTACTCCGAGAACGATTTCTTCCCGCCGGCACGCATGTAGTTGTCGGTGTACTCCTGCATCCGCTCCAGTGGAAAGATTCCGGCCTTCGCTCTCTGCAGCACGACCTCGTTGATGTCGGTCGCGTAGATGCGCGAGCGATCGTAGAGGCCTTCCTCGCGCAGCAGGATCGCCATCGAGTACACCTCTTCGCCCGTCGAGCACCCGGCGTGCCAGGTGCGGATGAAGGGATACGTCCTGAGCAGCGGCACCACATGCTCGCGGAAGGTCTGGTAGAAACCAGGATCGCGGAACATCGCCGTCACGTTGATGGAGAGATCCAGCAACAGCTTCTCCATCATCGCGGGCTCGTGCAGCACCCGCTCCTGTAACGCGCTCACGCTGGACAGTCCCTCTTCCTCGATCCGCTTCCACAGTCGGCGCCGGATCGATGCGTAGGCATAGGCGCGGAAATCAAATCCGTACTGACGGAAGATCCCCTCCAGCAGCAGCTCGATCTCGATTCTCTCGAGATCGGGCTTGAAGGACTGCCGGTCGGGCTCGGCGTCGGGGCTGGGTACTTCCGCTACCGGTACAGCCACACCCGTAACAGTGACAGCAGCTGATCGCTATCGACGGGCTTCGTGATGTAGTCGGAAGCTCCGGCCGCAATGCACTTCTCACGATCTCCCTTCATCGCCTTCGCCGTGAGGGCGATGATGGGAAGCGCCTTGAATTGGTCCATCGCCCGAATTGCCTTGGTCGTCTCGTAGCCATCCATCTCCGGCATCATGACGTCCATCAGCACGGCATCTACGTTCGGGTCTTTCTTGAGCTGGTCGATCGCCTGCTTTCCGTTTTCGGCGAAGCGGACGATCATCCCGTGATCTTCGAGCATGCTCGTGAGCGAGAAGATGTTGCGCACGTCATCGTCGACTACGAGCACGTTCTTGCCGGCGACCACCGAATCGGCATCGTGCAGATGCTCGAGCATCTTTCTCTTCTGCTCGGGAAGCTTCGCTTCGACCCGATGCAGGAAGAGCGCGGTCTCGTCGAGCAGGCGCTCCGGAGACTTCACGTCCTTCACGATGATCGTTTCCGCGTACTTCTTGATCTTCGTCTCGTCTTCCGGGGTCAGGTCCCTGCCCGTGTAAATGATGATTGGCAGGTCGTGGTTCTGGGGATCCGACTTCACTCTCTCGAGCAGGTCGAATCCGCTCATGCCGCCGTTCGTCAGTCCCAGATCGAGCACCATGCAGTCGAAGTGCTTCTCCTGAAGCTGGGTCCGGGCTTCTTCGGCCGATGCAACGGCAGTGATTTCCACATCGTCATGCGCAATGAGCTCGATGATGCTCTGCCGCTGCACTTCATTGTCCTCGACGACGAGCAGAGTTTTCGGAATCGTGTCGATGAACGACGAGATTCGCGCGAACGCGGCATCGAGCGCTTCCTTGCTCACCGGCTTCGAGAGAAACGCAATGGCGCCAGCCTGGAGGCCCTCGCGCTTCTGCTCGACACCCGAGATGATGTGCACCGGAACGTGTCTGGTCTCCGGATCGCGCTTCAGGCGATCGAGCACCTCGAACCCATCCATGCCCGGCATGTCGATGTCGAGTGTTATCGCATCGGGACGAATCTCGCGCGCGGCCCTGAGGCCTGCTTCACCATCCAGCTCGACCACGCCCTTGTATCCCTTGTCGCGCGCCATGTCGAGGAGAACCTTCGCGAAGTTCTGATCGTTCTCGATCACCAGCACCGTGCGGTCGCCTTCCTCGATCTGCTCGCGATCGTCGGCGATCACGGTCTGCGGAACTGCTCGCCGCTCCGGACGATATTGCAGCGCGTCTCCCGAGGGCCTCCGCCGCTGATCGCGACGTGGGGCCGGTCTCGGTGGGGTCGGCGCCATCGCCTGCGCACCGGCTGGCCGCGACTGCCGGCTCATCGATATGCCCGATGATATGCTCGATGATACATACGAGCCGGTGTCGATCGTATCCCGGTCCGGGCCGTCCTGTCGCGGTATGTAGCGCATTGGCAGGAACAGCGTGAACGTGCTGCCCTGGCCTTCCGTGCTCTCCACGCGTATCTCGCCGCCGAGGAGGCGTGCGATCTCACGACTGATCGAGAGACCGAGTCCCGTCCCGCCGTACTTGCGGTTTGTGGTTCCGTCCGCCTGCTGGAACGCCTCGAAGATCAGTCTTTGCTTGTCTCTCGGAATTCCTATTCCGGTATCCGCGACTGCGAACGCGATGACATCCGTCGCTGCCTCGAGCGTCGGATTCTGGAAACGTCTTCCCTTCTCCGCGCGGCGCATGGTGAGTGTGACGCCCCCTTCCTGAGTGAACTTGAACGCGTTCGACAACAGGTTCTTGAGAACCTGTTGCAGCCGCCCGCCATCCGTATAGATCGCTGGCGGCAGATCCGCGTTCATTTCCACCCGGAATTCGAGTGACTTCTGTTCGGCGAGCGCCGTGAAGCTGCGCTCGACGAAGTCCTTCACGTCCGTGATGCGCACATCCGTCGGGTTCACATCCATCTTGCCGGCTTCGACCTTCGACAAGTCGAGGACGTCGTTGATGAGATTGAGGAGGTCGCTGCCAGAGGTAAGAATCGTTTGCGCGAATTCCACCTGCTTCGGCGTGAGATTGCCGTCCTTGTTCTCGCTGAGGAGGCGCGCAAGAATGAGAAGACTGTTGAGCGGAGTCCTCAGCTCGTGTGACATGTTGGCGAGAAACTCCGACTTGTACTTGGAGCTGAGGGCCAGCTGCTCCGCCTTCTCCTCCAGCGCGAGACGCGCCGCTTCCACTTCTTCGTTCTTCGACTCGACTTTGCGATTCTGCTCCGCGAGCAGAGACGCTTTCTCCTCGAGCTCCTCGTTGACCTGCTGCAGCTCTTCCTGCTGGTCCTTGAGCAGCTCCTCGGAGGTTCGAAGGGTCGTAGCCTGCGCTTCGAGCTCGGCGTTCGATTTCTTGAGCTCTTCCTGCTGGGTGCGCAGCTCTTCGGACTGACTCTGCAGCTCGAGCGTCAGGCTCTGCGACTGCTCGAGCAGCTCCGCCGTCCTCATGTTGGCGCTGATCATGTTGATCACGACGCCCACGCTCTCCGCCAGCTGATCGAGGAAGAGCTGGTGGATCTGACTGAACGGCAGGAACGACGCGAGCTCGATGACCGCCTTTACTTCTCCCTCGAACAGAACCGGCAGGACCAGGATGTTGCGCGGTGGCGCCTCACCGAGGCCCGAGGTAATGCGGATGTAGTCGTCCGGAACGTTCGTGAGCAGAATAGGCTTCTTCTCCAGAGCGGCCTGTCCAACCAGGCCTTCGCCGAGGTAGAACCGGCTCCCTACGTGCTTGCGCTCCTTGTAGGCGTAGCTCGCGATCAGCTTGAGGACCGGTACGTTGTTCTCCTCCTCCATGATGTAGAACGTGCCGTGGTGCGCGGAGACGAGCGGCGTGAGCTCCGACATAATGAGCTTCGACACCGCCTCGAGATCTTTCTGTCCCTGCATCATGCGCGAGAACTTCGCGAGGTTCGTCTTCAGCCAGTCCTGCTCGTTGTTCTTCTCCGTCGTCGTCTTCAGGTTCGCGATCATCTGGTTCAGGTTGTTCTTGAGCTCGTCCAGCTCTCCCTGAGCCTCGACTGCGATCTGCCTGCTGAGATCGCCGCGCGTAACCGCCGTCGCTACATCGGCAATTGCTCGCACCTGGAGCGTAAGACTGTTTGCCATCGCGTTCACGTTGTCGGTGAGCGCTCTCCAGGTTCCCGCCGCGCCAGGCACTTCCGCCTGGCCGCCGAGTTTTCCTTCGGTTCCCACTTCCTTGGCGACGCGGGTTACTTCGTCGGCGAAGACGCGCAGCGAGTCCACCATCGCATTGACGGTGTTCTTGAGCTCGAGAATCTCGCCGCGCACTTCGACCGTGATCTTCTGTGACAGATCTCCCTTGGCGACGGCGGTCGTGACCAGCGCAATGTTTCTGATCTGGCTCGTCAGGTTTCCGGCGAGTGTGTTCACGTTATCGGTAAGGTCTTTCCACGTGCCCGCGACACCCGGCACGTTTGCCTGGCCACCGAGTTTCCCTTCGGTGCCTACGTCGCGAGCGACGCGCGTCACCTCGGACGAGAATGCGCTCAGCTGATCGACCATGGTGTTGATCGTGTTCTTCAGCTCGAGAATCTCGCCCTTCACGTCTACAGTCATCTTGCGGGAGAGGTCTCCCTTCGCGACGGCCGTCGTGACGTCCGCGATGTTTCTCACCTGACCGGTGAGGTTCGACGCCATGAAGTTCACGTTGTCCGTCAGGTCCTTCCACGTACCGGCGACTCCCGGCACGTTCGCCTGGCCGCCCAGCCGTCCCTCGGTTCCCACTTCACGCGCGACACGGGTCACTTCGCCCGCGAACACGCTCAAGCTGTCGACCATGGTGTTGATCGTCTGCTTCAGCTCGAGGATTTCTCCCTTCACGTCGACAGTGATCTTGCGCGACAGGTCTCCCTTTGCCACCGCTGTCGTTACGTCGGCGATGTTCCTGATCTGACCAGTCAGGTTGGAGGCCATTGCGTTCACGTTGTCCGTGAGATCCTTCCACGTTCCCGCCACGCCCGGAACACTCGCCTGGCCGCCGAGTTTTCCTTCAGTACCTACTTCCTTCGCCACTCGGGTCACTTCGTCGGCGAACGAGCCAAGCTGATCGACCATGGTGTTGATCGTGTCTTTTAGCTCCGCCGTCTCGCCCTTTGCCTCGACGGTGATCTTCTGCGACAGGTCGCCTCGCGCAACCGCCGTCGTCACCGCCGCGATGTTGCGCACCTGGCCGGTGAGATTGCCCGCGAGAGTGTTCACGTTGTCGGTGAGATCCTTCCACGTGCCGGCGACACCCGGGACATTTGCCTGCCCACCCAGCTTGCCTTCCGTTCCTACCTCGCGCGCTACACGCGTGACTTCCGCGGCGAAGGCGCTGAGCTGATCCACCATGATGTTGATGGTGTTCTTCAGCTCGAGAATTTCTCCCTTCGCTTCGGCGGTGATCTTTCTGGATAGATCTCCCTTTGCCACTGCTGTAGTGACGTCGGCGATGTTGCGTACCTGGCCGGTAAGGTTGGACGCCATGAAGTTGACGTTGTCCGTCAGGTCCTTCCACGTCCCTGCGACGCCGGGAACTTCGGCTTGTCCACCGAGCTTTCCCTCTGTTCCTACTTCCTTGGCGACGCGTGTTACTTCGGAGGCAAACGCGCTGAGCTGATCGACCATCGTATTGATCGTCTGCTTGAGCTCGAGGATTTCTCCCTTCACGTCGACCGTGATCTTTCTCGAGAGATCTCCCTTCGCGACGGCTGTCGTCACATCGGCGATGTTTCTGATTTGTCCGGTAAGGCTGCCAGCCATCGCGTTCACGTTGTCGGTGAGATCCTTCCAGGTGCCGCCCACTCCCGGCACTTCGGCCTGACCTCCCAGACGTCCTTCCGTTCCGACCTCACGCGCTACACGCGTAACTTCCGATGCGAAGGTGCTGAGCTGATCGACCATCGTGTTGATGGTGTTCTTGAGCTGCGCCGTCTCTCCTTTCGCTTCTACCGTGATCTTCTGGGACAGATCTCCCTTTGCCACGGCCGTCGTGACGGCGGCGATGTTTCTCACCTGGCTGGTGAGGTTTCCAGCCAAAGTGTTCACGTTGTCAGTAAGGTCTTTCCACGTTCCGCCGACGCCGGGCACTTCCGCCTGGCCGCCCAGCATGCCCTCGGTACCAACCTCGCGCGCGACGCGCGTTACTTCCGACGCGAACGCACTGAGCTGGTCCACCATGATGTTGATGGTGTTCTTCAGCTCGAGGATCTCTCCGCGTGCATCGGCCGTGATCTTGCGCGACAGGTCGCCACGCGCCACGGCCGTCGTCACGTCGGCAATGTTTCTCACCTGGCCCGTGAGGTTCGAGGCCATGAAATTCACGTTGTCCGTGAGGTCTTTCCATGTGCCTGCGACCTGCGGTACCTGAGCCTGTCCGCCGAGTCGCCCTTCAGTTCCCACCTCACGAGCGACGCGTGTCACTTCCTCTGCGAATGTGCTCAGCTGGTCAACCATCGTGTTGACGGTGTTCTTCAGCTCGAGAATCTCGCCTTTCACATCCACGGTGATCTTTCTCGAGAGATCTCCCTTCGCGACAGCGGTCGTCACATCGGCAATGTTTCTGATCTGGCCGGTGAGGTTCGACGCCATCGCGTTCACGTTGTCGGTGAGATCCTTCCACGTTCCACCGACTCCGGACACCTGAGCCTGTCCCCCGAGCTTTCCTTCGGTCCCTACTTCCTTGGCAACGCGGGTTACTTCCGAGGCGAACGCGCTCAGCTGATCGACCATCGTGTTGATCGTGTTCTTGAGCTCGAGCGTTTCGCCGCGTGCTTCGACAGTAATCTTCTGCGACAGGTCGCCCTTGGCGACCGCCGTCGTGACGGCGGCGATGTTTCTCACCTGACTGGTGAGATTTCCGGCGAGCGTGTTCACGTTGTCGGTTAGATCCTTCCACGTTCCCGCGACACCCGGAACTTCGGCCTGTCCACCAAGCTTTCCTTCGGTTCCCACTTCGCGCGCAACGCGCGTCACTTCGTCGGCGAAGGAGCCGAGCTGATCAACCATGGTGTTGACGGTGGTCGCGATGCGGAGGAACTCACCCTGCACCGACTTGCCGTCGATCTCGAGCACCATCTTCTGATTGAGATCGCCGTCAGCCACCGCGGTAAGCACACGCGCGATCTCGGTCGTGGGAGATGCGAGGTCGGTGATGAGCGTGTTCACGGCGTCGACGGTGGACCGCCATCCGCCGGTAGTGGGGCCGATCGAGGCGCGGTCGTTCATCTGACCCTGGCGTCCGATGGTCTTGCTGACGCGGACCATCTCGTCGCACATCCGCGTATTCAGCTTCGCGATTCCGTTGAACTCGTCGGCGATCTCGGCCAACAACGGGTCTTCGGACACTGGAAGGCGGACGTTGAAATCGCCCTCCTTCAAGTCCCGCATGGCTGCAAGGAGTCGGCGGAGGTCGCTCTGTCGAATTCTGCCGCTGCTACCAAATACGTTGATGTCGCGCTCGGAAGCGCCCTGGCTATCTCCGTTCCCGTTCCGTTTTCCGTTTCGCCCTTTGCCGCCATTCCGGCCGTTTTTTCGCCGCGATGCTGTGGCACCAGGGGGACGGGTCGAGCTCTCCTCGGATTCCGTCTCTTCGACTTCGATATTGTCGCCGATCTCCACGACTTTACTCCTTGATATGACTGCCTGACCCCGCATTCGCGGTTTGCGAAACCCCAATAGCCGGGGCCTGAGGCCCCGGAGGGGAATAGTTCTACTGTTCAAAAGTGGGACCGTTCTATGAACGGCTCCGATCCCGAGGTTAATCCGTCGTCGGGATCACTTCGACGTGGTCGCCAAAGCGTATTTCACCCTCGACCAGGACCCTCGCATACACCCGGCTCCACCCCGGATGCAGTTTCTGCGAGATCCGAACGAACTCTCCGTCGATGAACGACTCTCTGATCGTTTTACAGGGGCTGGCGAACGAGGCGACCTCGAGGACGACTTGGTCGCCCAGTTTGATGCGCGCCCCCGGGACAACCAGATCCCAGTTTACTCCCTCCACCGTCACGTTCTCGCCTGTCGTTCCGGCGCCGACGGGGTGGCCTTCGTTCTGGAGCTCGTTGATCCTCTCCATTGAATAAACCGAAACAGCCCTATCGGGTCCACCGTGGTGTTTCTGATCGTCTTGGCGGTCTCCAAGAAGCCCCAATGGCGTCACTCTGGCGTCAGTAACGCGTCTTTTCGGCACTCCGCCGCCAGATATATTTATTGAGGCCAGAGTCCCTATTCGGTTGTTGTCTAACTCTCCTGCACTATTGATCATCGTCACCCACACTCCCTCCTACACGGCTTTTCTGCATACGGACCTCAGCCTTCGAATTCTTTTCGCTGACGAAAAAGGACACCGGGATCCCCCCATTCGATGTGCTGAACCGTGGCCGCAGGGGAAGCCGGGTCTGGCGGACGAGCGCGGAATCGGAAGTCAGGACACCCAGTCGCCATCCCGGTTTGGATTTTAGCAAAGAACCGAGCTTCGCGTAGAGATTTCTCAGGTCCTCGCTTTCACCCACCCGCACTCCGTACGGAGGATTGGTGAGAATCAGCCCCGATTCCTTCACCGAATCGTCGATCGTTGCGATCGACCCTGACAACGCCTCCGTGGAAAAGCTGACACTCGCCAAGACCCCGGCCCGTTCCGCGTTCCGAGTCGCGGCCTGAATCGCTCCCGCATCACGATCGGCGCCAAGTATCTCACCGGAGAAGTCAGTCACGCCCGCCTCGGCGATCTCGAGAATTCGATTCCACCGCTCGATCTCGAACCCCGGCCAGGTCATGAATGGAAATCTTCGTCTCGATCCCGGCGCGATTCGCCTAGCGATCATCGCGGCCTCGATTGGAATCGTGCCCGATCCACACATTGGATCGAGCAACGGCTCGCGTTCCTTCCACCCGCTGGCGAGCACCATTGCGGCAGCGAGTGTCTCCCGGAGCGGCGCCTTCGCTGTCTCCTGCCGATAGCCGCGCCGATGCAGCAGCTCCCCCGAGCTATCCGCGCTCACCTCGCACTGGTCATGAACAATGCGCACGACAAACAGCTGTGCGGATTTTCCCACGGATTTCGTGTCGTGATCCAAAGCATCAGCAGTTTCCGAAGCATCCGTGTTCTCGTCATCCGCGCTATCGTCGTCGGCCACGGCCGCGCTTCCCTCGATCACACGCGACGTCGAGCTGGCGATCGCTGACAACACGCGCTCTGCCACCGCGTCGGAATGATAGAGCTTCGATTTCCGGCAGGTCACCCGCAACCGCACCTCTCCACTCGCCGGCAGAAAATCTGCCCACGGTAATTTCCTCGCGCGGCGTTCGAGCTCGTAAAAGGTGCTGGCGTGAAAGCTTCCCAGTCTCACTACGACGCGGCTCGCGGTGCGGAGCCAGAGATTTGCCTCGTAGAGTCGATCCAGATCGCCGCCAAAACCAACTCCTCCGATTTCCTGACGGCCGCGAACGCCGAGGGTTTTGAACTCCCCCGCACAGATCGATTCCAGCCCCGGGGCGGTCGCAGCGAAAATTTTCAAGCTGTCAGGAGAAGAATCGGGCATCGCTGGTGAGGTTATGCGACGACCCTTGCCGCGGTAAGTGGGGTAAGAAGGCTGATTGGAGGAATGCTTTGTGCCGGTACGAGTCAGGGTGTCCAAACGAATAAGCAAGGAAGCAGCCCGTAAGCTGCTTACGGAACGCTTTGGCCATCGGGACTTCCGGCCCGGCCAATGGGAACCGATCGATGCGGTGCTTGGCGGCGAAGACGCGCTGGTGGTGATGCCAACCGGAAGCGGGAAGTCCCTGATCTACCAGCTGCCCGCGGTCCAGCTTCCTGGACTTGCCATAATAGTGAGTCCCCTCATCGCGCTGATGAAGGACCAGCACGACAAGCTCTCCGCGCAGGGTGTGAGCTCCGTTGCTATGCACTCGCACCTCTCGACGTCGGAGACGCGCGAGGCGCATCGACAGATCGCCGAAGGCGAAGGCGAGATCCTTTATCTCACCCCTGAGCGGTTCAAGGATCGCGCGTTCTTCGAGCACCTCCTCTCGCGCCCGATCAGTCTGTTCGTCATCGACGAGGCGCACTGCGTCAGCCAGTGGGGTCACGATTTCCGTCCTGACTATCTCTCGCTGGGTGGTATAGCAAAACGCCTTGGCCGTCCGCCGGTGTTGGCGCTGACCGCCACGGCCACCGCGCACGTGCAGCAGGACATCGTGAGGCAGCTCGGAATGGTCGATCCCCACGTGACGATCACCGGGTTTGCGCGGCCGAATCTGCGCTTCGAGGTGATCCGGACCGTCAACGACCAGATCAAGGACACGATCCTTCGTCACGAGCTGCGCGAGCTCGAGGGATCGGGGGTGATCTACGTCGCGACGGTCAAGTAAGCAGAGCGACTGCACGACATGCTGGCCGAGGAGTTCAAAATCGGATTGTACCACGGCAGGCGACCGGCGGCGGATCGCAAGGATGTTCAGGATCGGTTCATGGCTGGGAAGCTCAAGGCAATCATCGCGACTAACGCGTTTGGTCTCGGCATCGACAAGCAGGATCTTCGATTCGTGATCCACTATCATTTCCCCGGATCGATCGAAGCCTACTACCAGGAAGCGGGACGAGCGGGACGAGACGGCGATCCGGCGGTGTGCCGAGTGCTCTATCGGGTCGAAGACAAGCGAATCCAGTCCTATTTCCTGGGCGGAAAATATCCGGAGGTCCAGGAGGCCGCGCAGGTCGCGATCGCCCTGGAGAAGTACCCGCCCAAGATCCCGGTACTTCTCGACGACATCGTAGAGCTGACCGGAATCCCGTCACGAAAAGCAAAGATCGTGTTCGCCCTGCTCAAGCGACACGGTCTCGTCCGCGAGCACCGCGGCGGAAAATGGGAACGACTCGGCGAAAATCTTTGCGCAGTCGATCTGAGCGCCGACCTGCAGGACTACGAGGAGCGGCGCGCAATGGATCAGGAGAAGCTCCGCACGATGATCCAGTTCTGCCAGACGACCCACTGCAGGACGCGGTACATCCTCGAGCACTTCGGTGAGAAGGTGGACACCGAGTGGAGCTGCGACAACTGTGACGCCTGCGATGAAATGGAAGCGGCTCGAGTCTCGGCATAGAACCCGACGGAAAAGCTCTAAGCTTTAGCGGCAAGGCCCAGAACTCCCGGCTTCAGTATTCTGGATACCAGCTCTGCGTCGCGACCCCTACGCCGAGAACTGCTAGATTTTAGCCGATGAAAAACAGCCTAGCACTCAAGCTGGCGCGGGGATCGTTCTTCCTGCTCCTCGCGTTCATCGCCGCGTTTTTCCCGCGTCTCGTCCACGTCCCGGAGCCACCGCTCCCGGAGCTATCGCTTTCCACGATCGCGACGATTCTCGCGCTGTTCATGCAGGGCGTGGTTTGGACGAACATCATCATCAGCCACTACATCGAGCGATCGGTGAAGCTCCATGTCACCGATGGAAGCAGCATCACGACGTTCAAGGCGCTGGGTGCGGTGGCGCGTCTCTTCATCTGGATCGCGCTTGGTCTCGCTGCCCTTTCGGCGCTCCACATCCAGATCCGGCCACTCCTCACCGGACTCGGGATCGGCGGTCTCGCCATTGCACTCGCCATCCAGAACATCCTCGGCGATCTCTTCGCCGCGATATCGATCGTCATGGACAAGCCATTCGTGGTTGGAGACTCGATTTCGGTCGAGAACTACCGCGGCAAGGTGGAACACATCGGTCTGAAGACGACTCGCGTGCGCAGCGAATCGGGAGAGCAGATCATTTTCTCCAACGGAGAGCTGCTCAAGAGCAAGATCAGGAACTACTCGCGATAGGTCTGCTAAACCAGTCGGGCTTCCAGCTGGATGTCCACGTTGCCCTTGAGCGCCTTTGAGACCGGACAACCTTCCTTGGTCTCCTTCGCGATCTGATCAAATTTGTTCTTGTCGATCTTGGGGACGGTCGCCTGCACATTGAGCTTCATGGTGGTGATGCCGAATCCTCCGGGAACCGCCTCGATGGTGGCGGCGGCAGTCGTCTCGACTTTTGTCGCTGGAGT
>JALYZH010000077.1 GCA_030948945.1 Gemmatimonadota bacterium
GTTCCTCCACCACATGGTTCGTTTTCTCGTCGGGACCATGCTCGAGGTCGGCGAAAACAAGCGTGACCCGAAAGTGATAGCGGATCTGCTTGAACAGGACGACAACAGTCAAGTCTCTCCGCCCGCGCCTCCACACGCTTTATTTCTGGAGCGGGTGGAGTATCCGAAAGACCTTTACCTGGGAACCGGATGAACATCTATCTCGAGAGTGTGAACCTCGATGAGATCAGGAACGCTGCCTCGTCGGGTCTCGCTGACGGCGTTGCGTTCTCTCATGTCGCGTTCAGCGCTGACGCGCCCGATTCCAGCGCGAAGGAGCGGCTGGAAGAGATATCCCGAGAGTTCGCCTTCCCGGTCTGCGTGCCCGTCGGAGCCGTCACATCCGCGAACATCTACACCGAGGCGCGCGAGCTCGCGAAGGTCTCCGACCACATAGTGGTTCAAATACCTTTGGTAGAGGATTCGCTCATTCCCATGTCCAAGCTGAGCGCCGAGGGTGTCGTGATCTGCGCGACTTTCGTGTTCAACGCCGCCCAGGCGATGATTGCCGCCAAGGCGGGTGCATCCGCAGTGAGAGTCACTCTCGCCGATCTCGAGACCTATGGTCAATCGGCTGCTCAAACTCTCGCCGGGATCAAGAATGTCCTCGACATGGGTGGCGAGGAGTGTGATGTCATGGCGGCATCCCCACAGTCCGCGGTTCAATTCGCGGAGTGCGCGACCGCTGGCGCAGACATCGTTTGCCTCAGTCCCGAGACGCTGCATTCGCTGGTGGTTCATCCCTTGAGCGACCGGGGTATCGATCGGTTCATGAGCGACCTCGCCAAGCGACCCAAGTCTCGCGCGACATGAAGATTCGGATCGCGCGCTTGTTCAGCGCGCTGGTTTTCACCGCGTGTCAGGGCGGATCGAGCTCACCGTCAGCAGCACAATCATCTCTACCTCAGGCAGCACCAAGCGCCATTAACGCGTCGAGGCGAACCGCCATCACGGACGCAGTCGCGCGCGTTGCGCCTGCGGTGGTGACAGTGCAAACCGAGGTTGTCGAGCGAGTTCCCGCTGATGTGTTCGAGCAATTTTTTGGTGGCCGCTCCGGCCAGCGCTCCGCGGCGGGACTTGGCTCGGGCTTCATCGTCCGCTCTGATGGCGCCATCGTCACGAATGCCCACGTCGTGGCGGGGGCGACGCGCATTCAGGTGGCAACGCGCGACGGGACGACCTATCCAGCGCGGCTTATCGGCAGCGACGAGACGAACGATCTCGCCGTCATCAAGATCGACGCGAAGAATCTCCCCGTCGCGCCGCTCGGCTCCTCGACCAACCTGCTAATCGGCGAGTGGGCAATCGCGATCGGAAACCCGTACGGCTTCATCCTCGCCAACTCCGAGCCGAGCGTTACCGCCGGGGTCGTGAGTGGCACTGGTCGCAATCTCGCCACTCCGAGCGAGGGAGCCGGAGTTTACGTGGACATGATCCAGACCGATGCATCGATCAATCCCGGTAACTCCGGCGGGCCCCTCGTGAACGCGGCTGGTGAAGTGATCGGGGTCAACAGCTCGATCTTCTCGCCAAGTGGTGGCTCGGTGGGAATCGGATTCGCGATTCCGATCAATCGCGCGCGTCGAGTCGCGGAAGATCTTCTCGCTCATGGGGTCGTCAGACGGCCGTGGATTGGAATCCAGCCCGAGCTATCGCGCGCGCGCGCCACCGCCGGCAACGTGGGCGTCGTGGTCGCATCAGTCGTTCCGGGCTCGCCTGCTGCCCGCGCTGGCATTCGTTCGGGTGACGTCATCACGCGGTCGCGCAGCCGAGTGCTCCACAACCCCTACGATTGGTACGCGGAGCTTCTCGAGCTGCGCGTGGGCGAGAGCGATTCAATAGTCGTCAAGCGCGCTGGAAAGGAGATGCCCTTCAGCGTCCAGGTTGTCGATCTCCCCGACGTGAATGCGCCGCGAGTCACCGTCCTGCGCGAGATCGAGTTGATCTCCCTCACTCCCCCGATCCGCGCCCAGTATCAGGTGCAGAGCAGGCAGGGCGCGCTCGTAAATCGCGTGAGCGAGAGGGTCCAGCAGCAAATAGGCATTCAGGCAGGCGATGTCATCGTGCAGATCAATCGCACGCCGATTCCCGACGCGCAGACCGTCAATCGCATTCTCACGACGTACGGGCAAGGTGGGATACGGATGTACTTCGAGCGCGGCGGGCAAGTCTATGCCACCGAGTTCAGCTTTCAGTAGTGTCAACCGACCGGTATAGCTCGCCGCTCGCCGAGCGTTACGCATCGGCGGCGATGCTGGAGCTGTGGTCACCTGCAACCCGATACGGCTTGTGGCGTAGGCTATGGCTCGCGCTTGCCGAGGCAGAACGCGAGCTCGGCGTTGAGATTCCCAAAGAAGCGATCCACGAAATGCGGTCGAATCTCGACAACATCGACTTCGATGCGGTCGCGAAATACGAGAAACGGTTTCGTCACGATGTGATGGCTCACGTCCACGCGTTTGGAGATGTCGCTCCCAAGGCAATGCCGTTCATCCACCTTGGGGCGACCAGCGCCTACGTCACCGACAACGCCGATTTGATCCTGATGCGTCGCGGACTGGATCTGCTTCGCGGCCGCGCGCTTGACGTGATTCGCTCGCTTGCCGCTTTCGCCGAGCAGTGGCGCGATCGGCCGACGCTCGGGTACACGCATCTCCAGCCCGCCCAGCTGACCACGGTGGGAAAGAGATCCACACTCTGGATGCAGGACCTGGTGCTGGATATCGAAGACATCGACTATCGAAGAAGGACGCTTCCCTTCCGTGGGGTGAAGGGAACGACGGGGACCCAGGCGAGCTTCCTCGAGATATTCGAAGGAGATCATGAAAAGGTGCGCGCTCTCGATCGGCTCGTGACCGAGAAGATGGGCTTCGCAGCGCCGCTCCCTGTCACCGGACAGACCTACACGCGCAAGCTCGATGCATTCGTTCTGTCGGCCGTCGCCGGACTCGCTGCCAGCGCCGCGAAGTTCAGCGGCGACATTCGAATGCTGCAGTCGTTCGGTGAAATGGAGGAGCCTTTCGAATCGGAACAGATCGGATCGTCGGCGATGGCGTACAAACGGAATCCGATGCGGTCGGAGCGGATCGCCTCTCTTGCGCGATTCGTGAACTCTCTCGAGGGTAACGCGAATCAGACCCACGCCGTTCAGTACTTCGAGAGGACTCTCGACGACAGCGCTAATCGCCGCCTTGTCATACCGGAGATGTTTCTCGCGACCGACGCGATCATGCTGCTGATGGCGAACGTGTCGATCGGTCTGGAGGTTCATCCCGCGGTTATCGAGCGTCGTGTTGCTGCGGAGCTGCCGTTCATGGCCACCGAGGAGCTGATCGTTCGCGCCGTGCGGGCGGGCGGCGACAGGCAAGTGGCCCATGAAACCATTAGAAAACACAGCATCGAGTCTGCGCGGGCGCTCAAGAATGGCGCGGAAGGCAACGATCTTCTGGAGCGCCTTGGTCGCGACAGATCATTCGGCGTGAAGATGAAAGACCTTGAGGGCGCCATCGATCCGAAGCGTTTCGTAGGCCGGGCGCCCGAGCAGGTCGACGAGTTTTTGCGCGACGTAGTCACACCACTTTTCGCCGGCGATACGGCAAAGTCCGACCGCGCCGAAGAGCTGCGAGTCTGATGCTGATGCAGACGAGTGCCCTGCCGCTCACACGGCTGCGACAAGGCAAGGTCCGCGACGTCTACATCGTGGATGATGAAAGGCTCCTGTTGGTTGCCACAGACCGAGTCAGCGCCTTCGACGTCGTGATGGGCGAGACCATCCCGCACAAGGGAACGGTTCTCACGCAAATCACAGCGTGGTGGCTGAGGCAGCTTGGGTCGAAGGTCGCGCATCATATGTTGTCTGCGAACATCTCTGAGATAGTGCAAGAGGTGCCTGAGCTGCGCGATCACGAACGCGAGCTAGCCGGCCGGGCAATGTTGTGCCGTCGCTCGACCGTATTCCCCATTGAGTGCGTGGTCCGCGGGTATCTGTCCGGCTCTGCGTGGAAGGAGTATCGCGATCGCGGCACCCTGGCGGGCGAGGCACTGGCGAAAGGGCTGCGCGAGTCCGATCGACTCGAACCTCCTTTGTTCAGCCCCGCGACCAAGGCCGAGGAAGGCCACGACGAGAACATCACGGTCGACCGTATGCGGTCACTGATCGGTACGCAACCGGCTCAAGAGCTGGAGAAGCTGTCGCGCGAGATCTACGAAGCGGGACGCGCCATCGCCGCCGAGCGCGGAATTATCATCGCCGATACGAAGCTCGAGTTCGGTCGCGCGATGAGCAAGCAGGAGGGCAAAAAGGTTATATTGGTGGATGAGGTGCTCACGCCCGACAGCTCGCGATTCTGGCCGGCCGATTCATATGAGCCGGGACATGGGCAGCCCAGCTTCGACAAGCAGCCGCTTCGTGACTACCTCGATGCGGAGAGGCGCGCAGGAAGATGGGACGGCGACTATCCACCACCGCGATTGCCGAAAGAAGTGATCGACGCGACCAGCGAGCGTTACCTGGACATTTATCGTCGGCTCACCGGCCACTCGCTCAACCCTGAAAAATCACATTGAACTTCGCGCGCGAAGGTCTGCTATTCATTGCGATCGCCGCCGCAATCGCGGCCGGTGCGTTTGGCTTCGCCGTAACGCGCCGCTCGTGGGGACTTTGGCTGGCCGCGTTTGTCCTCCTGCTGTTGGCTATTTGGGTCGCGTACTTCTTCCGCGATCCCGAACGCGTCGGTGAGCGCGGGCCGACTCTCGTCGTCGCCCCTGCCGACGGCAAGCTGATCATGATCACCGAGGTGGATGAGCCGACCTTCATGAAAGGGCGCGCGATCCGACTCTCGATCTTCATGAACGTCTTCAACGTGCACGTGAACCGTTACCCGATCGACGGAGTCGTTACCTACATCCATTACAACAAGGGCAAGTTCTTCAACGCCGCGGCCGAGAAGTCGAGTCTCGAGAACGAGCAGATGTCGGTCGGACTCGAGACGGTTCCGCCAGACTCTGATCGAACGGCACGCGTCGGTACGGCGCACCGAGTGCTCGTCCGGCAGATCGCGGGCCTCATCGCCCGCCGCATCGTGACCTACGCCAAGCTGGGCGAGCGGGTGAAACAGGGTGAGAGAATGGGAATCATCCGCTTCGGCTCGCGCGTTGACCTGTTTCTACCGGTGAACTCCACCATAAGGGCGAAGCTCGGCGACGTCACGAGCGCCGGGGTCACGGTGATGGGGGAGTTACCGCATTGACGCTGCCGCCGGATCATGCTCGCCGGCACCACGCCAGGGCGGAGGCTGAGCGCCCACGCAATCGCGGCGT
>JALYZH010000083.1 GCA_030948945.1 Gemmatimonadota bacterium
CCCGGGCTTCCTCAGGGCGTGATCGGCAATATCGGTCTCGCCGTCTCACCCGTCAATCCGAGTCACGTATGGGCGATCATTGAGGCGGATTCTGGCGGGGTGTTCCGATCGGCGGACGCAGGAGCTACGTGGGTGCGCACCAACAGTGATCGCAGATTGCGCCAGCGCGCCTGGTACTACACGAGAATTTTCGCCGATACCAAGGACGAGAACTCGGTCTACGCGCTGAACACCGGCATGTACCGCTCGACCGACAACGGAAAGACCTTCCGCAGCATCCAGGTGCCGCACGGCGACAATCACGACCTGTGGATCGCCCCCAACGACGCGCAGCGAATGATCGAATCGAACGACGGCGGTGCGAATGTGTCGTTCAACGGCGGCAAATCCTGGAGCGAACAGGACCAGGCGACGGCGCAATTTTACCACGTCGTCACCACGAACCATTTTCCCTACCGTGTCTGCGGGGCGCAGCAGGATAACTCGACGTTGTGCGGGCCGAGCAGGAAGAGCGGCGGAATCGATATCAGGGACTGGTACGACGTCGGCGGCGGAGAAAGTGGATACATCGCCGTGCGGCCCGATTCGCCCGACGTGGTGTTTGCGGGATCCTACGGCGGTCTTCTCACCCACAAGAACATAAACACGGGATTCGAGCGCGACGTCAATCCGTGGCCGAACAATCCGATGGGTCACGACGCGGCCGATGCGAAATATCGTTTTCAGTGGACGTTTCCAATCGTCATATCGCCGCACAACCCGAACAGGATGTACGTCGGCAGCAGTGTGATCTTCCAATCCGACGACGAAGGTCAGACATATAAGGCGATCAGCCCCGATCTTACCAAACACGATCCGCGGACTCTCGGCGCTTCAGGCGGTCCCATCACCAAGGATCAGACCTCCGTCGAGTACTACGCGACCGTGTTCACTATCGCCGAGTCACCGCGCACCGCCGGGGTGATCTGGGCCGGCACGGACGACGGACTCGTGCAGATCACCCGCGACGGCGGCAGGACGTGGAAGAATGTGACTCCCGCCGGATTGCCGGAGTGGGCGCGCATCTCGATGATCGACGCGTCGACCTTTGCGCCGGGGACAGCTTATCTGGCCGCGAATCGCTACCAGCTCGACGATCTCAAGCCGTATCTGTACAGAACGAATGACTACGGCGCTACGTGGACTCCGATCACCAACGGCATCCCGGCAACGGAATTCACAAGAGTCGTGCGGGAAGATCCTGAACGCGCGGGTCTGCTGTACGCGGGGACCGAGCGTGGAGTCTGGGTTTCGTTCGATGCCGGCGCGAGCTGGCAGACGCTCAAGCGCAATCTTCCAATCGTGCCGATCCACGATCTCGCGATCAAGGAAGGCGATCTCATCGCCGCAACCCACGGGCGCTCGTTCTGGATACTCGACGATCTCTCCGCATTGAGACAGCTGCGTCCGGACATCACGCGTTCTCCCGCTTATCTCTTCAAGCCGCGCAACGCCTACCGCGCGGGATTCGGTGGAGGGGGAGGAACCGGTGCCGCGGGCGGGCATCCGTCGGGCGCAAATCCATCGTCCGGTGCGGTAGTGTACTACTGGCTCGCGCAGCCTCGGCAGATCGTGACGATGGATTTTCTGGACCCGCAGGGAACGGTGATACGGAGCTTTACCAGCCGGCAGGACGCGAAGGTCGCCGCCGATTCGGTTCGCGGCGACAGTCTCAGAACTGCGCAAAACGATAGTATCCGCCGTGCCGGCGGAACGCCCGACACGACGACCAGGTCGGAGGCTCGCGGGGAGGAAACACCCCCTGACGACGACGGTCCGCCACGGCGCCCGCCCCCGCCGCGCGTAGCCGACAAGGCGGGCCTCAACACGTTCGCGTGGAATCTTCGCTATCCGGATGCCTCGGTGTTCGAGAACATGATCCTGTGGGCAGGGGGCACAGCGGGCCCTGTGGTTCTTCCAGGCACCTACACCGTGCGCATGTCAGTGAACGGCCAGAGCTACCGACAGCCGCTTACCGTCGTGAAGGATCCACGCAGCGCCGCGAGCGACGCGGACTTACGCGAGCAGTTCGATTTTCTCATGCATATTCATGAGAAGACAAGCCAGGCCAATGACGCCGTGAAGACGATCAGGAACGTGAAGGCGCAGCTCGCCGATCGCACCCGGAGGTTGCCGCCAGACAAGAGCGCGGCGTTTGCCGCGAACACGAAGTCTCTCATCGACGGGCTCTCGCCCATCGAGGGCGAGATCTATCAGGTGAAGAATCAATCCGGTCAGGATCCACTCAACTACCCGATCCGGTTGAACAACAAGATCGCTGCACTTTCGGGCGTCGTCGGCGGGACCGATTCAAAGCCGACGAGTCAGTCGTACACTGTGTTCAACGACCTGTCGTCGCAGCTGGACCGACAACTTTCGGCGATGCGCCGGGCACTGTTGATCCTCCCCCCCATAAATGAGTCGCTGAAGGCAGCGGGGCTTCCTCCCATCGTGCCGAGTACGGAGGAGATAAAGGCTGCGGGACCGCCGACTGCTCCTTCGGGAAGCGACGACGAGGTCGAGAAGTAGCACCGATGCATGCCCGAGCATTTCTTCTGCTCATCGCTGTAGCTGCGATATTGGCGACGGGTGGGTGCGACAGGAACGGAGAAGACGGAAGCCGTACGCGCATAAATGTGCTCGATTCCACGTTCACGCAGTCGTGGCAGACGATGCAGGACACCGGAGTGATATACCGCATCGAAGTGATCTCCCCGCTCGGCGCCGACACGATCCGCAACGTCATACCACCAGCTCCCGTCGTAGTCGGCGATACGCTGGTCATCGGCCTCATGCAGGCCTCGGAAGATTCATCCACCCCGCAGCGCCAGATCTTTCGGGCCCGTCTTGGCCAGCACCGGATCGAAACGAAGCCAATGCCCGCCGACGTCTGGCCTTCTTATCAGGATGTGCTCGTTTCTCCCGATGGGCGCTACATCGCCTACGTCGGTGAGGACACGACTCCCGAAAATCCCGGGACCTACGCCGTCGTGCGCAACCTCGCAAACGGTGGGATAGTGGCGAAGGGCCCGGGTGGTGGAGGGTGTGACTGCGACGAGGACTTCAATCACGCGAGATGGTTTCCGCCCGACAGTTTCGAGATCGCGGTTGCCCACACGAATACGAAGCACGGCTGGGAACGCATCTCGGGAAAAGCCTCGGTGCGGCGGATACACGTCGATACTCTCACAGACGAACCGGACTGGCATTGAGAGTCATTGTACCTTATACGATCAGCTGCAACCTCTGACCTGGCCGGCTCGTAGATATGGCAATGCAGACAGCAAGAGCACCACAAGGCCCAGATGCGCCGCCCAGCCAGGGCAGACCAGTCCGACCGCTGTGAAGGGACTCGAAGATCGGCTGGCGCTTCTCGATAAACGACAGCTGCAGCTCGAATCGGATCTCGCTGCGACTGGTCAGCGGCTGTCCAGTGTTCCGGCGGGGCTGGTCGCGAACGCGGGCACCCCGCTCGTGTTCGCTGGATTGGGATCGGGACAGGTCGTGGCAATATCGATTGTCTTGATCATTTTCGTCCTCGGTCCTCTCGCGGTCGGCTTCGCGCGGACACTATTCAAAAGGGCGAGCCGGCCCGGATTGCCGCCGCGGGCGTTAACGGAGACCGCGCAGCGCCTGGAGCGACTGGAAGGCGCCGTCGACTCCATTGCTATTGAAATCGAGCGAATCTCCGAGGGCCAGCGCTTCGTGACCAGGCTCTTGTCCGAAGGACAGCACGCCCCTGGCCTCGGCGCGGGACAACGTTCCGCGGATCCTGTTCGCTCCGGGCAGTAACAGCTCTCGCGATAGAGAGCACAAAAAAAAGCGCACCAGCAACGGTGCGCTCTCTTTTCAATCCCTCGCACGTCAGGTCGCAGCAGCGGGTGTCCCGGCAGCCTGGGTCAGGCTTTGTTGGCGCAGTGCCGCGGCGCCCATCATTCCGCCGAGTCCCATAGACTCTACGACGTTGCTCGGTACCACCATCAGCGCGCCCTTCTCCTTGAGTCCCTCGTACAGGATGTTCATCGCGCGCAGGTGCAGCGCCGTCGGATTGTTCTCATATGACTTCGCCGCCTCGAAGAACAGGTGCGCGATCTCCACTTCCGCCTGGCCAAGGATGATGCGCGCCGATTTCTCACGCGACGCCTGCGCTTCGCGGGACATCGCGTCCTGAAGCGATGCCGGAATGACGATGTCGCGCATCTCGACCGACTGCACAGTCACGCCCCAGGGGTTTGAGCGCTGATCGATAAGTGCCTGCAGCTCGGACTCGATCCGCTCGCGCCCGCGAAGAAGCTCGCTCAGCGAGGTGCGACCGATGATGTCGCGCAGTCCCGTCTGGGCGGCCCAGCTGACCGCCTGGGTGTAGTCCTGAACTTCCAGCGCCGCTTTCTCGGAGTCGTGCACCATCCAGAACAGCACGGCGTCGACATTCACCGGCACGGTGTCGGACGTCAGAGTTTCTTCGGCAGCGAAGCTGGTCGTTACGACGCGCTGATCGACGTAAATCGAAACGGTCTCGACGAAGGGCCAGATCCAGAAGAGGCCCGGTCCACGAAGACCTGTGTATCTCCCCAGGCGAAGCACGACTGCCCGCTCCCATTGCTTGGCAATCTTCGGCGACTGGGAGAAAAAAGCTCCGAAAATTACAGCGGCGGCCAGCCACCCCGGATTCTGGGACGCCCCCGTCAGTACCACTCCCAACAGGATCGAAACGATCAGGATGAATACCGCTACGACATTCGTGCGCCCCTGTCCGCGTGAAGCCCGCGCGGCGCGGCGTGCTGCGAGAACTTCGTCCAAGGCTGGCATTTATTTCTTCTCCTCGTTCCTGAGCTGGCTTATCAGCTCGGCTAAAGTGAATCCCAACAGCGCCGCGTCGCCAACGAAGTGTTGGATCAGCGCCCGCAGCTCGCGTTCCCGGTGGGCCAACGCCGCGTGTGGCGATGGTAACTCGCGAACGAAAGTGCCCACCCCGCGCCGAGTTTCCAGAACTCCGTCCCGCTCGAGCTGGGTGTAGACCCGCCCGACAGTGTTGGCATTGACCGCGAGGTCCACAGCCAGCTGCCGTACGGTCGGAAGCTGCGACCCCGGCTCGAGTTGTCCGGTCGCGATCGCCGCCCGAATGGATCGGTCCAGCTGGGCATAGATCGGAGTCGGATTCTTGGAATCGACGTTGAACATGGGCATTGTCTGCTTGTACTATAACATTAGTACAGTACGCGGGCCGGAGACGCAGAGTTTCACGGGTGCGAGTCGTCCGTGGCACAGCGGCGGGATACCAGTTCACTACGTCGGGACGTTACGATGCGCGGATCAGGGCACGCTACTGACAACTCGCACCCGTTC
>JALYZH010000095.1 GCA_030948945.1 Gemmatimonadota bacterium
GCCCGAAGGGATAACGTCCTCGCAGCGTAGGGCCGTGCACTTCGAGATCCTGCGCGACCCTGTCTGGAATAACATTCGGGTCGACGAGCTGACTCTCGATCTCGTCGACACCGAAGTATTTCAGCGACTTCGGTATGTTCGGCAGCTCGGATGGACGTATCTCGTCTACCCCGGAGCGACACACTCACGGTTCGAGCACGCTCTCGGCACGCACCATCTCTCGCGACGCACTCTCGCGCTGTTGTGCGAAGCCGAGGACGCATCGATCAGCGAAAACGAGCAGGCGATAGTCCGCTCGGCCGCACTTCTGCACGACGTCGGGCACTACCCGTTCTCGCACGCGCTCGAGGAGATCGGCGCGCTGCACCACGAGGATGTAGCGCGTCCGCTCATCACTCGGGGAGCGATCTCATCGCTTCTGAGCACGCGACTCGGTGATGATGCTCCCGAGCGGGTGTTCGATCTCATCCGCGGCCAGAGCAAGAGCGCGCTGCAGGGACTCATCTCCGGCTCGCTCGATCTCGACAAAATCGAATACCTCAAACGCGACGCGTTTATGTGCGGCGTGCCTTACGGCGAGATCGATGTCGACCGTCTCACCAATTCGCTGGTGCTGGTCGATGACCCCGCGACCGGACGAGCATCCATAGGAGTGCGGGAAAAAGCGCTTTCCGCTCTCGAGTCGCTGCTCTTCGCGAAGTACCAGATGTATCGCAACGTTTACTGGCACCACGCGGTTCGCAGCGCAACCGCGATGTACAAGCGACTCGTCGAGGACGCAATCGAAGGCGGTGTCGTTGATGGTCAGTCCCTGGCGCGCTACACCGACGAAGGGCTAATGCACCGGCTCGAAAGCGAGAGGCCGACTCAGCTTCTCGCGGCCCTCAAGGAGCGGAGGCTTTACAAGAGAGCCGCCGAGTGGCCGGCGGCCGAGCTGAACGACGATCGCATGGAGTGGATTGCTTCCGACCGAAAGCGTGGCACCGATGCGGAGAATCTTCTCGCAAAGGAATTCGGGCTCGCGCCCGGCGAGCTGCTCCTCGACTATCCCGCCAAGACGCAGATGCTGGGGCTCGATATTCCCGTCCTTCGCCGCGGCGGAAGAGTCGAGAGGCTGACCGGAGAGGGCTGGATCGGCACGATCAACCTGCCATCGCTTTCAGAGGAGCTATACAAGAGCGCGCGATGGCTGCGTGTCTTTACCGCGAGGCGGACAACGCTCGAGCCAAAAAGAATCCTCCAGGCGCTGGAACGATTGAGCTGAGCACCCTATATAAAGTGGATGCGTCTTTTCGGATTGCTGCTCCTTGCCTCCGTAACAATCGTCGGTGGCTGCACTGTGCCGATGAGATCTACGCCTCCGCCATCGACAGCGCGAACGACTTTCGGCACAACCGAATCGCGCATCTTCGATCTCATAAACTCTGAGCGGACGCGCCGGGGCCTCCCCGCCCTCGTCTTTAATCCGGAGCTGGATCGGATGGCCAAAATCCAGGCGCAGAACATGGCGCACTTCCAGAAAATGGCTCACGTGCTACCGGACGCACAGCTCCCGACACTGGGCGATCGCGCCCGATATGTCGGCTACCCGTTCGGGCGGCTGGCCGAGAATGTCGCGCTCGGATACCCCAACGCCGAGACGGTCGTCGATGGTTGGATGGCATCGAGCGGCCACCGCGGGAACATCCTGGATCGCGATGTGGCGGAGACTGGAATAGGCATCGCCAGATCATCGACGGGGGGAGTTTACTACTGCCAGGTTTTTGGCCGCCAGCTACGGTCGTTATGACCGCCTCCGTGCAGCCAACTGGGAGAAAAAGCGCTATTTCCACAGCGTAACTGACGTAGGGACAACTACTTACAGCGCCATTCCGGATGAGGTCATTAAATGTGACCTCGGCCAGGGCTAAACCGTCCTCCGGACATGAGCCGACTCATAATCGCAGCTTCGCTCCTGCTCGCAATTCCAAGCTCATTCTACGCGCAGCAGGCACAGCTTGCCGTAGCAACAAACGACACCGGTCCTGTCTCGGACGCAATCTTCGAGACCAAAGACGCTGCCGCTGTGACGGTTGGCCTCACACCACTGTCAAAGAGCCGGCTGCGCAACACGGAGCGCGAGATCAGGATCTGGTACTCGAGCTTCGGCAATCCACAGTACCTGGTGGTCATTCGCCAGAACGGCGCGGTTACCACAGGCCGCCTTCTGCTCTGGTGGGATCAGTACTACGAGATTTCGCCTGCGGCGGCTGACACACGCGTCGACAACTTCGTGCACGCGGGTTACGACTGCGGGCCGGTTTCCAAGCGCGATTCGCACTTCGGTGAGGACCGTTGGATCAGTTCAGTCTGCGAGGCAAAGCTGAAAGGCACCCCCGACTGGAACGCGTTCCTGGCGGTAGTCGAGGCACACGCCCTTCCCCAGCCCACCTACGGTGTACCCGTCGTCGAAGATCAGAGCGACAACCAGAACTGGGGAATCACCGTCGAGCGGAAGTCTGGAATCAGTTACGGCGTCTCGCACTATCACACCGCCCTGACGTTCGGAACTCCGGAGCCCGGCCGCGGTCCCAAGCTGC
>JALYZH010000133.1 GCA_030948945.1 Gemmatimonadota bacterium
TGCACCCGCTCGAGCTGTAGTCTCAGCTCGACATCGTCCATTGCACGCTCCTCGGCTTTGGCACTTCCGAGAATGTGTGGCGTGAGCGCGGATTCCATATGACAGACGAGCTAACAAAAGGGGAGACAGCCCGATAGGACTGTCTCCCCCTTTGGTAGCTGGAGGTGGCTACGGTTGGTGCGCCACCCGCGCGGTGCGCCACGCGTTCAAGCCTCCACGCCGCTCCCGCTCCACGTCGTACCGGGCCACTACCCTTCCCAGCGCCAAACCCCCGTCGTCGTCGAAGCGATAGTGAATCCCTCCCCAGAGCCGAGACATAGCCTGCTCTTCGGCGATCCGGGTAAACTCCGCGCGCTGCTGAGGGAAGTAGTGTCCGAGCACGGCGTCGAACGCGCCAGCGCTGCAGGCGTGGCCCGACGGGTAAGACGGGAAATTCGGCAGCTCGACGCTGTCAGCGAGCACGAGGGTCGTGTCGGCCTGCGAAGGTCGGATGGTCCAGTAGTAGTACTTGGCCTCGAAGCAGGCGATGACGGCATCGGACGCGGCGGCGTTCAGCACCGCGAGCACCTGCGCCGCTTCAGCGTCCGACGCGTGATGGCGGCGAAGCGCGTCGGATGCGACCTCGTTCCACCGCGCCCACGGGTCCGCTGAGTTCCATCGTTGCGCGATTCTTGTCTGCTCAGGGGTGCGCTCTCGGGCGACGCGTCGGACTTCCTCGAGTGCCGCCTGAAATACGGGCGAACCGTACGCCGGCGGCGGTCCGGGACGGAACTGCGACGCCGAGTCGAGCAACCAGGCACGGGACTTCGCCAGAAAGATTCCCATCGGAGGAACGCCCTGAGCGGTGTACCACATCCCCGGCCCCTTCGGAATGGCGGTGTTAGCGCCGGCGGCGAAGTTAACCACTGGTGCCCAGGCGATCACACGACGGGCGACATCTTCTCCCAGACTTCGGCCTGCGATCGCCCGCTCCGCTCCGCGCGATCCGGCTCGCGCCTGCTCGATGTCTCGACTCAGCTCCCGGTCGATTGATGCGCGCACCGAGGAGTCTGCGAACAGGTCCGTAAGCACTGAAGCGGACGCAGAGGCGACGGCCGCGTCGGAGGAGACGGCGCGGTTTTCTCGCGCGGAATTCACCGCCCCGTACTGGGCGACGCTGAGGAGCGTGTATATGCGGAACAGTATCGGCGGCGGGGTCATAGCGATTCGGCGCAACGCGGCAGAATCGCCGGCTGCGGCTGCGGCGGCCCTGGCCACTCGCCGTCTGGCCGTGGCCTCATCAACGAGTTTTGGGACGAGCCGGTTCCAACGGACGCTGGAGGGAGTGTCTGCCTGTGCGTTGTCGTGCGCAGTCTGCGCACTGAGTACTGCCCGCTCCTGGTAGGCGATGAGTAATGGCAGCACGAGCAGTCGAGTGGGTATTCGCATGTGAGCCTCGGTGTGAGGAAGAGGGTGTTGGCAAGGCCGCGACCGAGCATCGGTCGGGCGGCGCGCAGCCCGATTTCCTCACCACTACGAGATGCCTTATAACTTAGTTTCTAGTTATTTCCACGGGTCAAACAAAAAGGTGGAGTTGACCCGCTTTCGTGGACCCTCGCCAAATCCCTCTCGCTCATCGCTGTCCAGAATTAGGCCCCGAGACTGACCTCGAGATCAGAATACACGAAAATTATCGTCACGGACGAAGCAGACATGCGATTCCACGGGCACGCCTTGACAGTGCCCACCAGGCAGGGATAAGACGAGGGACCCGCTCTTCTACCTTGGCATGACGAGAGGCTCCATGCGCATCCTGCACAGCGTCGCCGCGATCAACTAACCCGGGTGACCACTTCCCCGGTGAGTCCCGCCGCAGCCTCATTGGCAACAGACCCCATATCCGCGCCAAGTCTTGCGTGGCCGCAGCGCACCCTCTCCAAATCTGATTTTAGACTAGCACGCGGCTGTGACGCGAAACTTTTCTTCCGCGAGAACGGCTATCCAGATAGTCGTGACTCCAACCCATACCTCGCTTTGCTGGCCGAGGGCGGCTACATGGTCGAAGCTCTCGCCAAGGCGAAATACGTCGACGGCGTGCAGATCGAGTACGGCAGGGGCGTTGCCGACGACTACCAGCGCACAATCGACCAGCTCGATCGCGATCAGGTCACGCTGTTCGAAGCAACGTTGCTCGTTGGCCGCCAACAGGCTCGCGTCGACATCCTCGAGAAGAAGGGAAACACCGTCCGCCTCCTCGAGGTGAAGTCGAAATCCTTCGACGGCACTGAGCACGCGTCGCTCCTAGCGGCCGGGAAGGGCGGCTGCATGCGCAGCTCGAAGAAGCCTTACGGCATTCTCTCCAAATGGTCGGAGAAGCTCGAAGACATCGCCTTCCAAGTCCTCCTGCTTGAGAAGGTCCTGCCCGGCGTGATTATCAAGCCTTTTCTCGTGCTCGTCGACACGAGCAAGGTCGCCCTCCTCGACAATATTCCCGGCCTCTTCGAGCTCGTGAGTCGCACTTCCCCCGACGGCGCCGTCCGACTTCTCACCGCCCGCTACATCGGGACACGCGAACAGCTCGCGGATCTCGATCTCGTAACCGAGGTCGACGTCTCTGCCGAAGTGGCAATGCTTCGCAATGACGTGGAGGACGCGGCGGCCTTGTTCGAGTCCCGTCTCGATGCGCCACTGTCCGTCCACTCCGTCGGTCTCGAACGCGGCTCCAAGTGCACGCAGTGCGAGTTTCGCGTCGGCGACGGTGCTGCAAAGGATGGCTTTGCCGAGTGCTGGGGACCGCTTGCCGCGCCAAGGCCTCACATGCTCGAGCTCTTTTCGATCGGGACGTGCAAGGCGCTAGACAAGTCGTACCTCGTGGACTGGATGGTCCGTCAGCAGAAGGCGTCGCTATTCGACATCCCCGAAGATTGCCTCGTTAAATCTGACGGAACCATCGGCACCAACGCGGAGCGCCAGCGCCGGCAGATCGAATTCACTCGGCGCGGCGATGTATTTCTTTCCACCGATTTACGCGGAAAAATCGAAGCGCTTCAGGGACCATTGAATTTCATCGACTTCGAGACGTCGCGTCTCGCCCTGCCCTACCATAAAGGAATGCGCTCGTACGGCCTGGTCACCTTCCAGTGGAGCTGTCACACCGTCGCGTCACACGGGCAGAAGCCGGTTCATGCTGAGTGGTTGAACAACAAGGAAGCGTGGCCCAACAGGTCTTTCGCTGAGTCTCTACGCGAGACGATTGGTGACAGTGGGCCGGTACTCACCTGGTCGCACTTCGAGGCGACGACGCTGAAGCAGATCATCGCCGATCTCGATCGATTCGGTCACGTCGTCCCGGAACTCGTTGAGTGGATGACCGATGTTTTCGAGAATCGTATCGTCGACATGCACGAATGGGCTCGGCGCGACTACTATCATCCCGGAATGCGCGGCCGCACATCCATCAAAGTGGTTCTCGACGCTCTCTGGAAATCCGACGCCGCAATGCGCACCCAGTTCGAGGCGTGGACGGGCATGGTCGCGGACGATTCGCGCGATCCCTACGCTTCACTTCCTCCGGTAGAGATCAGTGGCGTGATGCAGGATGTCCACGAAGGCACGGGGGCGATGCGCGCATACCAGGAGATGATGTACGGAGCGAACAAAAACGATCCCGCGGTGGCGGACATGTGGAGCGGGCTGCTCAAGCGATACTGCGAGCTCGATACGCTCAGCATGGTACTGATCCTCGAGCACTGGCGCCGTTGCGTCGGGCTCGCGTGACGGTGCGACTCGTTGCCTTCCGCGCATCCATTTGCTAACGCCGCGGGTGCGGGGCCCGCGTCCACCAGTCGCTTGGTAACCGGCTCTATCCGAAAATTGAGGCCTTCCAGCGTGCGTGAACCCAACAACACGAGATCGCCGGCCTCTCCGAAAACGACGTCGTCAGTGGTTCGTTTGCCGGCGACATAGACAAAGGCAGGGCCGGCCCAGCGCTCGAGTATGGTCCCGTTGCCCTGGCGAAAATGCCACTTGCTGTACCGCTCGATACCCAGCGACTCGAGCGACTCGGCCGGCATCCACGACAATTCCGCGCCAGTGTCTACCAGCACGGACGTGAGGGTTCGTCTCTCGCCCGGACGGCCTGGATTCTCGATCTCGACATCTACGCGGAACATTCCCATCTGGTCGGGCATAATGCCTCCTCAGGATATGCCGAGTAGTACTATATCGTTGCGGAGCGTGTCAACGGCCCGCGACCCTTCGCCACGGGGGGAAATCCTTGCGAGGGAGCATCAAGGATCGCCGCTGCGCTCATCACGGATCTAATCAGAAAAAATCTGCCGCTGGAAAGCCGCGCTACGCTTCTCAGGGAACTGCAACTCTGGGCGAGTGAGCCCGACCGGAAAAAAAAGAGTGGCCGGCGCGCCGAGGAATCTTTGGCTGCCGACCATAATCGTTTTGGAGGCACAATCCCATCAGCGCATGGAGACGGGACAACTGGCGCCGGTGACCCAGAAATGGATGATGAATGAGGTGCTCGGCGCCCTGGCGAGCGGGATGGACTAGTCAATCAACGATGACAACGGACCACCGTATGAGCGTTCTAGCCATTTGCTGTTCCTAAGACTTTGTCTTGATTTGACTTATTTCGCGATCTCGGGTAACGCGGGCGCTGGTTGGCACGGGCCGGGATCAAGGCCCGAGGCTTGCGCTAGACCTTCCAGGATTCCACGTCCACTAACTCACGGAGTCGCAATGTTTCTAACTATCGCGCTGGTGCTGATCGTTCTATTGGCATTGGGATTTTTTATCTTCCCTGTGGTCGGTGGGCTGGTTCACATCCTCCTGATTATCGCGGTTATCGCGATTATCTGGCATTTCATCAAGGGTCGGAACAGCACGACGGGCGTTTGACGTCACTGTGAAGAGTTCGTCGCCTACTTGTCGGCTTTCTTTCTCGGCTATCGAACCTGTCGATTCAGATACTCGACAATCACGCTGCTGGCGTTGAGCTCGGACATCGGGGGTGCAGACCCACTCGACGGCCATTCGTGTGATCCGCCTTCGATAGTATAGAAGGCAACGCCGGGGCCCGAGCAAGCGCTGAAAGTCGTACGCACGACATGCGGTGATTGACGACTGACCGCCCCGGCGCCGCACCCATTCGTCGCAATCCAGAACTGCGCGGAGGTCGGCAGCTTAGCGGCCACGCCTGTGAGGACTTTGGGAGGAGGAGTCAGCGAGGGGTCGTCGTACGGCACCTGATTGTCACCGGTCCCGTGGATGCCGATAACGGCCACGCCGCGAGACGGCGCGCAGTTGTCGTCCATCAAGCTCCCCGAAATCACGCCGATCGCCGCTATGGTAGGCGACAACTTGCA
>JALYZH010000156.1 GCA_030948945.1 Gemmatimonadota bacterium
GCGGTCTTCGACCATGAAGTGCGGCGCTACGCGGATTTTCTGCGCCGCTTCGGCAATGACTTCGACCTCAACGATTCCTCCACCGGCGCGCTGATAAACGAGGTGGAAGATTTTCTCAAAACGAAACAGGTCGGCGAGATCGACGCATTCCCTGTTCAGGTGATGAAGCGGGCGATCCGTGAAGCCGAGGCGGTTTCCGGAATCGAGACCTTCGGAATGAAGCGAGAGCAGGCGCGGTTCCTAAACCTTCCCTTCTATCAGACCGGGAAGGTGCGAAAGGATCCAATTGGTCCGGAGGACGTGAGGATAGTTCTCGACCTGCTCGAGGAGCATCAGCCCGAGCTCATTTTTGTCGCCGGAGATCTCTCCGATCCTCACGGGACGCACCGGATGTGTCTGGAGGCAATTCAGGGTGCCCTCGCTCAGTACTCAGGTCAGCCACCGGAGATCTGGTACTACAGGGGCGCCTGGCAGGAGTGGGAGATCGCGGAGGCGGACGTGCTGGTCCCACTCTCCGAGGACGAGCTGAGAGCAAAGATCATGGCGATCTTCAAGCATCAGAGTCAAAAGGACAGGGCGCCCTTCCCTGGTCAGGACGATCGCGAGTTCTGGCAGCGCGTCGAAGAGCGGAATCGGAACACGGCGCAGCGCGTGGACAAGCTGGGACTGCCCGAGTATTTCGCCATGGAGGCGTACGTGGTGCGTCGCGCCGGCGCGCCGATCGAGCCGGAGATGGTCGCGACAAGCTCCCTCGCGGAGAAAGAGACTACGCGATCGAGATCCTCAGCTGCCAGGGCTGGGCGCTGACGCCGCTAAACCTTAAGGATTATGTTCCGCCGGTACAGGACAGTCAGAATCCCGTACCAGAGTAGAACGAACGAGATCGCGAAAGCCAGCGATGCTACGCGTGGCGGCAGCCAGGGGAGAAACACGAACTGATAAATCGCGTTCTGGACCGTGACTGGCGTGCCATTATAGTTGACGTGCCAGAGCGTGTAGATCAGCCTCGCCATCACGCCTGATCCGACGAACGCCACGATCGGATTCACGCCGAAAACCACGAACGGCTTCGTCCACCACTTCACGTTGGTGTAGTCGACGATCCACATGATGGTCGCCAGCGCCACGCACGCCATTCCCGCGGTGAAGATCACGTACGAGCTCGTCCAGAGACTCTTGTTGATCGGGAACGACCAGTTCCACATCAGGCCAACCATCATTCCGATCGAGCCCGCCGCGAAAAGGCCGCTGATTCGCTCGAGCAATGGCTTGTCGCGCAGACCGATCCACCGGCCGGCAAGGACGCCGAGCATCGATGTCGCAATGGCCGGAATGGTAGACAACGGTCCTTCGGGATCGAACGTTACGCTGCCGACCCAGGTGTGGTTCGTCCCGAGGATAAGCCGATCGAGATAGGCGGCGAGATTCCTGTCGTGCGTATGAAGCAGCAGCGCCCCGATGGTGTTCTCGCCCGGCACGGGAATGAGCGTCATCACGAACCAGTACCCGAACAGCAGAGCGGCTATGATGACTACCTGCTGCCTGACGGTAGTCTTTAGCGTCAGCAGCGCCGCGCAGACGTAGACGATCGCGATCCTCGGCAGAACGCCGAGTATGCGCACGTGCTCGATGCGGAACAGGATTCGATCCCACGCGCCCGCGTTCGGCATGGCGTCGATCGTTCCCCACTGGTAGAAGGGGAACAGCGCCATCGCGAAGCCGAGCAGGTAGATGATGATTCCGCGGCGGAGAATCTGCTTGACGATTGCCGAGTCGGCATCACCGCGTGCGCGCCGTGCCGAAAGCGAGAGGTGGGTGGTAATGCCGACGATGAACAGAAAGAACGGAAAGATGAGATCGGTCGGCGTCCACCCATTCCACTCCGCGTGCTCGAGCGGAGGAAAGATCGCGCTCCACGTTCCCGGGTCGTTGACGAGAAGCATTCCGGCAACCGTCATTCCGCGGAAGACGTCGAGCGACAGCAGGCGCTCGCGCTTGGGCGCGGATGGAGCCACGGTGGAAGTCGTTGCGTTGTAGCGTTCGGATGAAGCGCGCTGTGCCGCCGTACTGCTCATGCACCCTCGCAGTATCTGTGATTGCCGGTCTACTATATATATACGAGCGGCCGTCGTGCCGCGTTACCAATCGTCACTCGCCCACTCCAATGAGCAGCGACCCACTCAGCGACGCCAGGATAGTCGACTCCTGGAAACGGAATGCCTCCCCGTGGACGGCCGCAGTTCGTGAAAACCGCATCGAGAGCCGGAAGCTCGTCACGAACGATGCGATCATCGATGCAGTAGTGAGTCGCGCTCCGAGAACGGTGCTCGATATCGGATGCGGCGAAGGGTGGCTCGTGCGCGCGCTCGCCGAACACGGTATCGCCGGAATCGGCGTAGACGCAGTCCCCGCTCTCATCGATCAGGCTACTCGTGCCGGCGGAGGAGAATTTCGCGTGGCGTCTTACGAAGAGATCGCCGACGGTGGGCTGGACGTGAATGTAGATGCGGTGGTTGCGAACTTCTCCTTGATCGGAAAGGAGTCGGTTGAAGGTGTCATTCGCCGAGTGCCCGCGCTCCTCGCGAAAGATGGAGCGCTGATAGTGCAAACGCTTCACCCTCTGATCGCCACAGGCGACATGCCTTATGAGGATGGATGGCGTCATGGATCGTGGGCAGGATTCAGCTGCGATTTCGCCGATCCAGCACCCTGGTATTTCCGCACTGTCGACACATGGAAGAAGGTTCTGACTGAGTCGGGTTTCGATTCGATCGAGGTGCGTGAGCCGTTGCATCCGGCCACCG
>JALYZH010000167.1 GCA_030948945.1 Gemmatimonadota bacterium
CGCGCTCACCTTCGGCGAGCAGGGCGTTGAGTCCCCTCGGAATCCCGTTGTCGGCAACGATCGCAGTGAGCGAGAACGATTCCGCCGAGCGGACGAGGTCACCCTGAGACGCAAAAGCATTGATGAATGGCGGATTCGGTTTCTGAGTGATCTCCGAGAAGCGGTCGTTGAACATTCCGCCGAAGAGCTGCTCAACCAGGTGTTGCCTGTACGTTGCTACAGTCGTGTTCAAGCGCTTCGGCTCTTTGTACAGCAGCCTGATTACCGAGCGCGTCGCTTCCTTGTCGCTGTTGACCGAAACGAGGGTGCTGTCGTGCGGTGGCACTGGAAAGGGGCTCCGCGCCCTCGGATTCGTCGCGCGAGGAATGGCGCCGAGATAGCGTCGGATTTGATTCTCGACTTGTTTCTTGTCGAAATCGCCCACCGCGACCACCGCCATGAGGTCTGGCCGATACCAGGTGTCGTAGAACCGCTTCAGCGTTGCCGGCTTGTAGGTCTCCAGTGTTGTCTTGTCGCCGATCGGTAGACGCGCGCCGTATTTCGAACCGGTGAACAGCACCGGGAACCATTTGTTCTGCATGCGGTTCTCGGCGCCCTGTCCCAAGCGCCATTCCTCGATCACTACTGGCCGCTCCTTCTCGATCTGCGACGGGTCGAAGGCGAGATTTTGCGCCCACTCGGACAGAATCTGGAATCCCTTGTCGACGATGGCTGCCGTGTCGGTGGGGATCGTGATCATGTAGACCGTTTCGTCGAAGCTGGTGAATGCGTTGATGTCGGGACCGTAGCGCATGCCCACTGACTCGAGGTAGCTCGAGACCTGATTGCCCGGGAATCGCTTGGTCCCGCGAAACGCCATGTGCTCGACCATGTGGGCCAGTCCGCGCTGATCGTCGTCCTCGAGAACGGATCCGGCATTGACCACGAGCCGCAGTTCAGCCCGCTTTTCCGGCCTGTGGTTCTCGCGGATGAAGTAGCGCATCCCGTTCGGGAGCGTGCCAACGGTAACCGAGGGATCGAACGGAAGCGCGCTGTTGGGCGAGCCGACGGTCGGGAGCTGACCCGATGCGACCGACACCACGGAAAAGCATAAGGCCGCAAATTCCGTCGCGCGTCGGAGGGCGACAATGGAGAAAGGAGATATCGATTTCATTTTCAAGCGTGGCGCAGGTTGCGGCGCGCAGGGATCACGCGGCCTCGGTTTCATCCAGTTCGGCGATCGCGGCAAGAAAGCGCGCGCCGTACCGCTCCAGCTTCATCGGACCCACTCCGCGGACATCCTGCAAAGCGCCGAGGGACCGGGGACGCCGGACCGCCAGCTCCGCGAGAGTGCGATCGGAGAATACAATATACGCGGGCACTTGTTCCTCGCGCGCGATATGGGTGCGGACGGTCTTGAGCGCGGCGAGCGCCCGTTCCTCCGCAGGTCCAAACGTTACATCATCGACTGTCTCGTGCGGTCGCGACCTGCTGCGGGGGGCCGCTTTTTCGCGACGTTGGCGTGGCGAATCTTTCACCTCGCTTGCCACCGCGGCGATTCCGAGGCAGTTGTCGCAACCATCGCAACGGACTCGCGCGGCGGGATCGCCAAAGTAACGGAGCACGAAGCCGCGTCGACAATCTTTGGTATACGCGTACTTCTGGACTGCCTGCAGCTTCGAAAGCTCGGCGCCACGACGCCGATCGATCAGAGCCCAATCGATCCGGAATTTCGAGAGGGGCGCATTCCTGTCGGCCAGATAGAGTCCGCTTCCAATTCTTTCCCATGCCAGAAACTGGCGGGCCTCGAGCGATTCGAGCAGCGGGATGGATGCGACAGCACCGCCCAGACCCGGCGGCAGTCCGTCGAGATCGATTACCGCCCCAGTGCTAAGCGAGGATCCCACGCCACGCCAGAGCGCCCGCAATAAGCCGAGCTCGGCGTTCGCATCACCGCTGAGCTCGCGCTTGATCCTCTCCGGAGTGGCGAGAAGCCGCACGTGAACACGCGCCTGCTCGCCGTTGCTCGATGCGATCGCGCCGCTGCGCTCCAGAATTCGGAGCGCTCCTTCAATCTCCCTGGTGTTGAGCTTTGCCTTGACCAGACGGACGAGGTCTTCGGGTGGCGCGCCAACGAATCCCTGCTTATCCGAAAGTTTCTTCAGCGCCTCGTAGAGCTGCTCGACCGCGGCTCTCTCCGGGTAGGAACCTTTGATGAAGAACTCGTGCGTGAAGCGATCGGGGAACGCGTGCAAGAGGAAAACGTCCGAATGGAGCCCGTCACGGCCGGCACGCCCGGCTTCCTGGTAATAAGCCTCCAGCGTGCCCGGCATAGCGTAGTGAATCACCAGGCGGACGTTCGGCTTGTCGATTCCCATCCCGAAGGCGTTGGTCGCGACGATTGCGCGGATTTTCTCCGACATGAACGCCTCCTGCACTTCATGCCTTCGCGCATCGTCTAGACCCGCGTGATAGCCAGCGGCCGAGATGCGCGCGCGCTCGAGAACTGTGGTCAGGTGGTCGACTGCCTTTCGCGTCGAGGCGTAGATGACCGCCAGCCCGTCGTGCTTCCTGAGTATCTCCGCGAGTCTCTTCTCTTTCTCGGCGTCATTCCTCACGGGAACGACGTAATAGCTGAGATTCGGACGATCGAAGCCGGTGATGATGGTTTCCGGATCTCTCAGCGCGAGCTCGCGGGCGATGTCGCGGCGCACATCAGGAGTCGCCGTTGCGGTCAGGGCGATCGTCGTCGGCGAGCCGAGCTCTTCGTGGACCTTCTTGACGCGAAGATAGCTGGGTCGGAAATCGTGGCCCCATTGGCTGATGCAGTGAGCTTCATCGATTGCGAGGAGCGATACTCCCGCTTTGCGGAGTCGCTCTGCCGTCCTCCCGTAGTCGAACCGCTCGGGTGCCACGTACAAAAGCTTGATCTCGCCGCGTTCGGCCCGCACCAGCCGGTCAGACACCTGGCCCGACGACAGAGTGCTGTTGATGAAAGCCGCGGGCAAGCCACGCGCGGTGAGCGCGTCGACCTGATCCTTCATCAGCGAGATGAGGGGCGACACGACGACCGTGAGTCCGGGCATCAGCAGCGCGGGAACCTGAAAGCAGAGCGATTTGCCACCGCCCGTCGGGAGCACCACGACCGTGTCCTTTCCGGCCAGGATCGCAGCCACCGCCGCTTCCTGGCCTGGACGGAACTTCTCATAGCCGAATGCGCTCTTGAGCAGGTC
>JALYZH010000171.1 GCA_030948945.1 Gemmatimonadota bacterium
TTGCCGATGTTGGCGTTGATCTTCACTCGCGAGACCTTGCCGATCGCCATCGGCTCGAGCGCGCCGGCGAGGTGGTGGATATTGGCCGGGATGATGAGCCGCCCAATCGCGATTTCGTCGCGCACCAGCTCGGGGGACAGCTCTTCGCGCTCGGCGACGAAGCGCATCGCGTCGGTGATCTCGCCACGACGCGCGTAGTGCATCTGCGTTGTCATTCTTTCGACTCCCTACGCCGGTACTAACCGGATCAGGTTCTGAGGGACTTTCTCAGCCGGCGCTGCCTCCTCTTGGCGAGGCTGCTATGCAAAGGCGTCGGCACCCCTGTCTCAGGAACAATCTAATGCTTGTAAAGTCTGTCAACAGCAAACAGAAGACTACCGGCCAGGGGCCGGGGTCTACTCCGAAGATTCCGTGACCTAGCCCCGCCCTCCGCTCGTCCATTTGGTATGGGCAAGTTGTTCTCTTTTGTTGGCGCGACGATCGGCAGCTACGCGGGCTGGGCTCTCGGCGCGACCGTCGGCTTTACGACGGCTTTCATCGTCAGTATGGTAGGCACGGGGATCGGGATGTACTTCGGCCAGCGCATCGCCAAGAATTACATCAGCTAGTAAATACAAAAAGGCGCCCTCATCCGAGCGCGCCTTTTTATTTACTTGAATTATCGGAATCAGACCGACTGCTGGACCTGCATCGGCTGAGTGAGCTTGAGCGATATACGCCCGCCGTTCGGAACGCACCCGTCGTATTTGCCGGTTGCGCCCGCGACCAATGCACCTGCAGCAGCGCCGGTAGCAGCTCCAATCACGGTGGACTTGGTATGGTGCCCGAATATTTGTCCGGCAATCGCGCCGATTACCGCGCCCGTTGCAACCTTCCTGGCATCGTTGCTCGCGTCACCGTTGCGAACTTTGTCCACCTGCGCCGAGGTGACCATCGAGGCCACGGGATAGGTCGTGCCGTTGAAGGCGATGGAGCGCACCACGAATTCCATCGCGATGTTGTCATTCGCGTTTTCGCTGCGCTTGAGCGCGGTGACTTCTATCACCGCTGTGGCACCGGCTGGGATGGCTACGCCGTTCGAGCCTTGCACCGATTCTGCTACGCTCGCTGTGAAACGATCTCCCACTGCATATGTGTTCGTGCAGACACGCTGCCCTGAATAGAGAGAGATCTCCGACCCGCTGGCGATCATACCGACGGCGCGGCTCGTGGCGGTGCCGGCACTCGAACCCTCTGTCACGGTGTTTCCGTGCTCGGTTGTGACAGGAGCTTTCTCTACCGGCTCAGGCGTTGTCCGCGACGTCGTCACTACCCGACGCGGATTTCTGCTCGGAGTGAGGATCGGGGACGGCCTCTGACGCTGCGCGACTCTCGGAGCCGGCGCGGCGGGATTGACGATCGGAGCCGTCGTGATCGGGACGTCCTTGAGCTGTGGCTGCGCCATGGTGTCGGCGTTCGCCAGGCTCAGGTCGTGAGCCAGGGAGGTATCCTGCGCGAGCGCGTCCTCGGGCTTGTCACCCCGCTTGCAGGCACCCAAGGCGATCGTAACGGCAAAGAGGACCGGTGTAGCGATCCTCGAGAAAGTGGTCTTCATCATGGTCATTTCGGAAGCAAAAGGGTACGCCCCTGTTGGGGGCGCACCCAGCTTGCCTAGCGCCTGCCCGAGGGGAAAGTTCCGGTGCCCATTCGACCCATACCGCCGGGGAACGGGTTCTGGCGGTTGACAGCAGTCCGGCCGCGCCCACGACCGTCAGTGCGCGGATCGCAGGCGTCGCCGTCGCCCATCACTACTCCGCCACGAATCACGGCGCCCAGAATCGTTCCGATCACCGCACCCGCGGACGAACCGTGGCTCACACTGCCATCGTCACCACCAGACGACGGACCGCTCGGATAGGATACCGCGACCGGTCGAGGACGCGGAGACACTGGAGTCGGGTCGTTGGCGACGGGTTCCGGAGCTACCGACTGAGGCTCGGCCTGCGCCAGAGTGGCCGGCGCTGTGGTCTTCGCAACCTGCCGCGGGGCCTTCGGAGCCGCCTTATGGTGTCTGACGCGGGTTGAAGGAGCCGCTTGGCGGGTGGGAGGAGCGATTCGCTCTATGGCCGAAATCACCTGCTGGCCCGCATTGGGGGAGCTGTTGGCGAGCGTTATCCCATCGGACGACGACGCAAGCGCCAGATCGTTCTTGAGATCATCGTTCATCGCCACTTTCTTGTCGCCGCTGCAAGCGGCCAGAAGTACGGCACCCGCTCCTGCAACCAACAGATAACTCTTCCTCATAAAAACTCCTTCCCGATCACAGGGAAATGACTGCTGTGCGACGTTGATGCGCCGAGGAAACGGCCTCCGGCGGCATCTATAGAGGCAACCGCCGAGCCGGACGTTTCCCCCCTGAAACGCGGGTTAACTCGATGTCTTCGGGGAGCATGTCACCAGTAAGAGACATGGGTTGTCTCCGTTACGGGACGGCACGGTCTTGGGG
>JALYZH010000173.1 GCA_030948945.1 Gemmatimonadota bacterium
GCTGAGCGGTCGACGCATACCCGATGCGTAACGCACGCACCTGGGCCGGTCCTGCCGGGACGTCCGAGATCCGGTAGCGCCCCTCCGCGTCGGTGCGAGCACCGCGCGTTGTTCCCACGATCACCACGTTGGCATCCGCGACGGGCTGGCCTGAGCCACTCTCCGTCACTCTGCCCGTGATGGTGCCTGACGACTGTGCAAATGCGAGCAGTGGCACAAATGCCAACGCCCCCATTGCCACAGTCAGCCTGCGCAATAGACGTATCATGTTCTCTTCGATCTCCTAGCCGGGTTGGCTTGCTAGGCGGGTTGCCGCGCGCGCGTTCGCGCGCATGGCAATAGAACGGCTGTTCGCCGTTCTGCGGCTGGTCCCTCAATGGATAGCCGGAGGTAGCAGTCCCGCGCATTCAAGCGCCAAGGTTGCGGGCGGGACTAATTGACCGCAACAGAGTTTCCGATTGCTTACAAAAGCATTACCGGTTGCATACAAGGTGCTGTCACGCGATCAACAACTCGGCAACCTTCGCTCCCATGTCCGCACCGCTCCCGGCAAGGTTGCACAGCGCGATGGCAGTGACGCGCTCGGACGGAACGTGCGCGATCCACGCACACCCACCACCTTCGTGGCCGACCACCTTGCGGCCCTTCACTTCGCCGACGGTCCAACCAAGCGCGTAAGCTGGACGCGTCCCGGATGCGAGAAGAGGCTGCTGCCATAGTCGGTCGAGCGTGCCTGGCTTCACCAAGGCTGTGCCCAGCGCGATGAACAGCCGGGCGACATCGCCCGCGGTGGCGTTCAGACCGGCCGCCGGATAGTCGGAGGTTGAATATGGCCACAACCAGTTTTGCAGAGGACCGAATTGTCGCGTGTACGCCACCTGGCGGCGGCCCGGCACCACGACGCGAGAATCGCCAAATCGCGCCGAGCGCATCGACAGCGGCGTGAAGATGCGATCGCGCATGAAGATCTCGAACGGTTTCTTCGTCACGCGCTCGATGATCATTCCAAGGAGCATGTACCCTGGCTGGTTGTACGACCATTTCGCCCCGGGCTCGAACGCGAGTGGCAGCTCCTTCAGGAATTCCAGTCGCTCCGCCGCGGTGAAGTAATCGAGCTTCGCTTCGTCGACGAAGCGGTCACGCATTCGCCTGAGCGATTCTTCTGCTCCGAATCTGGGGTTCGCGCCGGTGCTGGAAGGCAGGCCGGATGTGTGCTCCAGCAAATGGTGCAGTTGCACCTTGGACCAACCTGTTGGAAGGCCGGGCAGGAACTCACTGATAGACGCACCGAGCGAGATCGCACCCTCGTCGACGAGAATCCCGATTGCGACGCTGGTAAAAACTTTGGTGACCGAAGCAAGTTGATAGACGGTATCGTCGGTCGCCTTGAGGCCGAGCTCCATATCGTTCAACCCGTAGCTTCGCTGCGTCCGCAGCCGGCCATCCCGGACGACTGCGAGCGACAGGCCGGGAATCTGGTACTTCTCCATTGTACGCAACGCCAACGATTCCAGTTCGTCTCCGCCCGCGATGCGCTGCGGTGAGACTACGACGACCTGTCTCGGCTGCCCGCAGGCAGACAAGGCAACCGCGGCCAAAGATGTTGCCAGCCACTCGCGACGTGAGACGGTGTGGGTACCGTGAGGTGAGCCAGGCCGTTGCATTGATTGCTCCGGAAGAGACAACCCCTCGCGGGGGACGCGGAGGGGGAGCTGCAGCTCCGCTTACTTAGACATCGCGATCCGGGATTCCGCTCGGCCCACAGAGCAACAACTACGACGCGCTACTTCGCTTTCCGGTGATAGTAGAAGTCGTAGTCGTCCTTCCACGTCTTTCCGCCGTCGGTGGAAGACTCCGAGTGCTGCCTGACCGTCGCGGCGTCGATCGGAGTGAAGCTCAGTCGAGAGATCGCATCGGGTTTTGCATCGTCCTTCAGCAAGAAGGTGAGTGTCTTGCCATCGAAGGAGCTGCTTCGATAATCGCTGAGCGAGCCGTCCCCTCCAATCCAGAACTGTTGCCACTGGTGTGTCTGCGGATTGTAGCCATTCAGGCTCTTGCCGTGTCCGCCGTGCAGGCTCGTCCAGTTCTCCAGCACCGCACACCCGCCGCTCACCGATTGGATACTGTTCTGTCCAGCGGGAGATCCGCCCTTCGTCGTGACATCCCATTCGCCGATCCAGAAATCGAAGCGGTGCCGCTCCGAATCGTTTACGCATGGTGTTGGTGCCGGACCCGGCGGAGGCGCCGTTTGGGACCGCGCCACGCCGGGCAGGGCGAGGATCGCGAGGATAGCTATCGAACGGGCAAGAAGGTTCGGCATGAGTCGAATGGGTGAGGAAAGGGATTTGAGAAACTCGAACTGCGCGCGCGGCCGCACTAACCGATTTACGCTCGGGTTGACTGGGTGACTCTTAGACATAGGCATCGGTTAGTACGGCGTTGCGCACGCATGGTTCAGGTATGCGGAAAGTAGGGAGCGACCACGGGCAGATTCACTGCGCGCCTCCACGCCACCCAGAGATCGCGCAGAAAAGCTTTTTCCATCTTTCGAAGCGCGGCGAGGTGGCACCGCCTCGGTGTCCATCCCGATCGCGATGACGCGAGCTTCGCGCGCTCGGCGTCGTAGTACGAGCGATAGTCTCCACCACAACGCAGCATCGACACCCCGATCAGATAGCACGAGTTGCGCGCCTGCGCGTCGTAGCTGGCGCGTCCGCCAAGCACGCTCCGCCGTGGTGCGACACGCGCCGACGCGTCGTCTCCGACTTGTTGCAGCACGCCCGTGCACTCACGCGTCCCCGATCGATTGTAATGTTTTTCACGCGCCTGATAGCCCACCGGGTAAGCAGACTCCAGCCCGCACAGCGAGCAGCGATACGCAACTCCCGGAATCGTTCCGAGTCCGCAATACGCCCAGAACGAAGAAGGCGTTTTCGCTCGACTGACGTCGAGCCGGGAGAGAAGTCGCGCGGCGAGCAGATGTCCGATGCCCTTGATGCCATCGAGCCACGGCCATGCCGGATGCTGCTCGATCACGTCGCGCAATTCCGCGGCGGCAGCGGCTTCATCGTCGGTTGCTCGCGCATACGCGCGTTCCAATAACCTCGGCGCTCCCGCCGACTCCCCACGCTTGATCGCCTTCAGAAGATCGTCAGAATCACCGTCCGTCTGCGCAAGCGGAGAAAAAGCGCGCCCCTGAAAAATCGCGCGCAGTCGCTCACCGTGCGCGATGCGGGACCGCTGGGCCTCCTCGTACAGCTGATACAAGAGTCGCAGCTCCGAAGCGGCGTACATCTCGTAGGGCGGCGCGTGAATTTCGTGGAGCGAGATCGCCATGCATTCCGCGGTTAGCGTACACGAATGAAGACCTCCAAACTCTACAGCCGCGTACCGACGGACATTGTCTACGTCACGTAATGGATTTGCGACGATTAGCCCTGCGGCGCGACCTGGTACTGCTCCAGCTTTCCGTCCGGCATTTCGTAAGTCCACACTCTCAGCGTGCGATTCGGGAAGCTCACGCGGTACGAGCGAAGGACCATTCCCCCGCGATCGGCCCTTCCCGCCTGTACGAATCCGGTTGGCGCACCGAGTGGTGCGAGGCTGGACGCAAAATCCTTGATCGCCTGGTCGCTGAAGTACGCGTTGGCGTTCGATGTGAATAGCGACCTGTCGACGGTTCCGCGTTGTAGTCCTTCGAAGATCGAGCGCGCCCGCGCGGTCGTGCTCGTGGTGCGCGCGTCCTCGGTCGCGAACAGCGACTGCGCGATCTGTGCAGCGATCGCTCCAGCTGCCGGAGCTGCATCCTGATTGGTCAGAACCACGATCGCCACGCTGTCGTCGGGAAACACTATGTTCTCCGCCGTAAATCCCGATACCTCGCCGCTGTGCTCGAGCATGAATCGCCCCCTCTGCATCGCGACGTCGATGCCGAGTCCGTAACCGGTCGCGGCGCCATTCTTCAGGCCGACGTCCGTAGTCAGCGCGCGGTACGACTCCGGCTTGAGGACGCTGTGACGAATGATCGAGATGTCCCACGCGGCGAGATCACGCGGTGTCATCGCCAGCTCGCCCGCCGCCCACATCCAGCCGGCGCCCGCATCCGGCGCTGGCCGAAGCGGCCCGAGTCCGTAACGCAGATACCCGGTCGCATCCACAGTTCTTGGATTCACGTCGAAGTCCCTTGCGCTGTTCATGCCGACCGGCTGAAGGAGCCGCGTCCGCACGAACTGGAAGAAAGGCATCCCGCTCGCCTTCTCCACCACCATCCCCGCCAGCGTGTAGTTCGTGTTGCTGTACTGCCAGCGAGTGCCCGGATCGAAATCCAGAGGCTGCTTCCCCCAGCGATCCGCGATCGATTGTGGCGTGGTCGCGGACAGCATCATCGGCATCACGTAGTCCTGCGGCCAGAAATCCTGGTATCCCGACGTGTGCGAGAGAAGCTGTCGGACGGTCACCTCGTTTCCGCGAGTGAGACCGGGAATAAACTTGGAGACCGGATCGTTGATCGACAGTCTCCCTTCCTGCTGCAGGAGCAGAATCGCCGCGGCGGTGAATTGCTTGCTGATCGACCCGATCGCGTAGCGCATGTTGGGGGTCGCGGCAACGCGAGGCTCCAGCGACGCCGCGCCGTAGGCGTTCGTGTAGGCGAGGCGGCCGTGCCTGACCACCGCGACCGACGCGCTCGGCACTCCCGTCGTCTGGAGAACCTGATTCGCTATGGAATCAACTTTCGCGGCGAGTGCTGCGTCCGGCGTCGTTACAGATTGCGCGTTAGCAGACGCGGCAAGGCCCGCGAGCGCTGCGAGTGAGAGAAGGACGAAATTACCTTTCAGCATTCATGTCTCCGCGAGAGATCGTGTGCAGACAAAATACTCCACGCGCACGCTCCCTTGCAGAGTCCGTCAATAGCCAGTCAGAGGTTTTTGTTTGCCGACGCGCGACAGGACTCTCAGCCACTCGGTCGCGGCTGTATTGGTGGAGTCAATCGCGGCGGCCTTGCTGAACAGGTCGCGGGCCTTATCCAGCTGTCCGAGTGACAGGTAAGCCTCTCCGGAAAACCGGAGCAGCGTCGTGGACGTCGGCTTCATCGCCACGAAGGCATCGTACATTGTGGCGGCCTCAGCGTGCCGGCCGTGAGCACGAAGCTTCTCGCCAACCATGAGTAGAGAAAAATCCTGAATCGAGTCGAGCGACGGGTTCGCAGCGCGTGCTGTCTGGAGCTGAGCAACTGCGCCTGGGACGCCGAGCTTTCCAATCACCGTCAGCAGTGAGTCGCCGAATGGGTCATGCCAAAGTTCCGGGTTTGAATTCTCGGCTGACACGAGCAGGTCGAGATCGATATGATCTCCGACCGAAAGCCGCCCGGGATCGAATTCCTTGTTCCAGAACGCCGTGCCTAGAATTCCGAATTCCTTGCGGCTCAATCCGTAGGTGGCGTGGAACGTGACGCGAGAGTTGCGCCATGCATCCAGCATAGGAGGATTCAGCATGGTAAACGGCAGCGAGATCCGCTTGGTCAGGCCGTGCATCGAAAAATCGCCGTCGGCGATGTATCCGGCGCTGGACCGACGGATGCTGCTCGATCGAAAAATGATGTAGGGGTATCTCGCGACGTCGAAGAAATCCGGCGTCCGGAGATGGCGATCGCGGTCGGTGCTATTGGTGGAGATACTCTGAGTCTTGATGACCAGGCTGACCGACGAACGCTCGGGGTGCCCCGCGGAATACATGATGGTTCCGCTGAAATCGGAAAAGGCACCGGCCACATTGGATAGCCCCATGAACCGCACCCGAAATCCCATCAGCGAGTGATCGGAGTCGATTTCAAAACGTTGCGGTACGTCTGGCGTTCGCTCCTGCGCGGCTAGCGGAAGAGTGGCGAAGACCAGCAATAGGGCGGTAGGTAAGGCTCTCAAGAGGGCTCCCTGTAAAGAGAGGCCATCCTAAGGACCTTTCACAATCCATACAACGAACCCGGGGCGAAAAGCGCCCGGCCCTGCGCGAACCGCGTTCCAGTGGGGTGAACCGAGCGGGGGTTACCCTTCCAGCGCCGCCAGAAACGGATCCCGAAAGGTGCGCCCTATGGTCACTCTTGTTTTGTCCTTCAGCACTGCCACCATATCCCCGTGAAACCACGGCTGTACTTCGTGAACCCGCTCGAGGTTGAGAACCGTCGAACGGTGCACGCGGGCAAAATTTGCTGGATCCAACCTTGCCGCAACACGTGCGAGCGGACCTCTGATAGTGTGTGCGGCTCGGCCCGCGTGGATTATCAGATTGTTATCGTCAGCCTCGATCCAGTCTATTTCGCTTACTGGTAGTACCGCCGATCGTCCATCAGCCCTTACCAGGATCCTCCGGGCATATCGATCGGGGCCGAGCTCGTCCACCTCTATCTCGGCCGGCGGTGCCTGACCCGACTTCATGAAGCTTATCACCGTGGCGACAAGCAGATAAACGAGCACGCCGGCGAAGTAGTTCTTGTGCATCCGGTCGCTGAAAACGTCCCAGATGGCTACCCTCGAAAAACCGTAATAGTACGATGCGAAAAGAATCGAAACGATAGAGGTCTGCGCGACAGAAATCGTCAGGGCAGACGCACCATGAATCAGGATTGTTGGGACCGACCTACCGCCTCGCAATGGAAATCGCCTCTCGATCCCGCGGATTGCCGTAAAAGCCAGGACCGTCCAAACAGCTATTCCTATCGATTGACCAAACACCATTGCATCGAAAGAGTTTGGGCCGCCACTCCAGTCTCGCGAGAAGTACTCCTGAAGACTGAACAGAGCCACCAGAATCACCAAGCCTCCGGCGACCATCGCGGTTCTGGCGCTCAGGACACTGCGCTCCATCGTTCGTATGGAATTCGGCACAACAATAGAGTACCGCTGGGTTGCGTCAGCCGGAAGCGACAACCGCCGCGAGCAGCACCTTACTTGGGCGGTATCGTTGTCTGCTGATACACGGCGTTCACCCATCGCCCGTCCCGCAGCACGTACACCGACGTCGCCCACGCCGGGCTCGGCACCACGAAAGTTCCGCAGCGGGTTTGCTGGTCGGCCCTGTACGTCAAAACCGCCACCTTCTCCTCAATGCGGGTAACGACGAAATGGTCCACAGTGTAGCTCGCCACCACGTAGCCCGGTGATGCGACGGACGCTACCACACTCGTCTTCCCCACCACCCCGCCCGGTCCCACCTCGAGATGATCGTCCGACAGAAAACCCTGGAAGAACCGGCCGTCGCGTTTTTGCCAGGCCACCCACGACTGCTTCTCGAGCGCGATGATCGAATCATCGAACGCGGCCACCGGCCTCGGTAGCGCTCCTTCCGCTCGGCGCATGCTTCGCAGCTCCGGCCGCTCGATCCACCGCCCCGCCAACAGAACTCCGGCGGGATCGCGCAGAGTCCGCAGATCCTTGAGCGGATTTCCGTCCACGAGAATGAGATTAGCTCGGCGTCCCACCGCCACGGATCCCCAATCGCTTTCCTGGCCAAACAGGCGCGCAGGAGCGCTCGTCGCCGATTGCAGCACCTGGTACGGTGTGAGTCCCGCCAGCGCCAGCGCATCGAGCTCACCGTGGAGCGAATAGCCGGGCACGAGCACCACATTGGGCAGGTCGGTTCCGGCGAGCATCGGTACGCCGGCGCGAGCCAGAGCGCCGGCCAGGCGCAGCTGGAAATCGCAATACCGGTCGCATCGCGCTCCGGCCGGCAACGCGCGGTTTCCCTTGAGATGGCTCGAAATGGAAGTCCAGAATTCACGGAGGTCGGGTGGAGACGACAGGGCTTCCGGGCGAGTCATCAACGAATCAAAGCGGCCCGATCCGGCCTTGGAGATCTGGATCATGCTCTCGAGCGTTGGCGTAACCCACATCCGCGACGCCTTGATGCGCGCCACGATCGAAGGAATCTGGAGCGGGTCGAGATTGTCCCCGACCGTAGCATAGACGGTCTTGTCGAGGTGCTCGAGCCCGGTCATGCCCGACGCGAGTACGCCGTCGAACCCCACGCTCTCCGGGATGTGACCCGAGGAAAGCATGCGCTCTTTTGTAGCCGTCTCGATCGCCGCCTGAAAAACCTCCTTCGGGATTCCGTCATAGATCTTGATCTGATCGTAACCGGCAGCCTTCTGCGCCAGCACCAGTGCTCTCGCTTCGTCGGCCGTCTTCGGCACCACCTTGTTCGGCCACGGGATTTCGCTTCCCGCGATCATCGGCCCGCTGACAAATAGCCTCGGCCCCACCATCGTCCCGGCGGCGATCGCCTTGCGCCAACCGAGCTTGCGCGGCGAGCCGTTCAGATCACGAAGCGTGAGGACACCGTTCCCGACGTACATCGGAAACTCGTCCGCCGTCGACAGGTGGACGTGCATGTCGGCGAGACCAGGAAGCAGATATTTCCCGCGCCCGTCGATCGAGCGGGCGCCGGAAGGCACGCGGACTTTCCCCGCGGCACCGAGCGCGACGATGCGACCATCGGCGGTGACGACGGTTTGGTGCTCGAGCACGCCGGGCCCATCCATCGGAAGCACCGACACGTCCGTGATCGCCAGCGTGTCGGCCGCGTTCACTGTCGCGACGGGTGCGTGCAGAGAAATTGCGAGCAGCGGGAGAAACCATGACATTGAACGCTCCGTATTGTGGCAGCAGTCTGGATAGGACAGCCATCAAACACCAAAGGTTCGTTTCCCGCAAGACAGAGAGCTGCAAATCATCGACGCGGCTCGCATCGCCTCGGATAGTCCGGCGTGGCTCTATTCCCAAACCGCAGCTAGACATTGTATTCGCGATTTCGCGATAGTTTGGGAGCAACTCCGAATGAGCGAATCAGTGGCCCAGCGCGCTTTTCACCACAGACTGTTCTTTTCTCCGCTCATCGCAGCGACGGCGCTGTGCTTCTCGATCGCTCAACAAGGCAAGGCACAAGATTCAGTCGTAACGCGTGAGCTCAGAGGCAGGGTCTCGTGGATTCGTCTTTCCGAAGGCAATCTGTCTGGACCGGGCGCGGACTTGCTGCGGGATGAGGCGAAAAAGAACCAGTTCATCCTGGTTGGCGAGAGCCACGGCTTCGCTGAAGTACCAGCCTTTACCGCGGCGCTGTTCGATCTCGCCCGCAGCGCCGGCTACCGGCACCTGGCCGTGGAGATTGGGCCAACAAGCGCGGAGAAGATCGATTCACTGGCGCGACACCCCGAGCCCGTCAGAGCATTCACGGACTTCTCCCAACGATTTCCTTTTTCGATCGCCTTCTATTACTGGAAGGAAGAGGCCGATATGGCCAGCCGCGCCGTTCAGCAGTCTCGGCCTTCGGACCAAACCATTTGGGGACTCGACCAGGAGCTGATGTTTTCGTCGACGCTCCTGTTCGACCGATTGGCTCACATCGCATCCACTCCCACAGCGCGTCGCCTCGCCGCAGACATCAGCGCTCGTTCCGCAGCCATGGACCGACAGATGCTAGCAGAGCATAACCCCATGCTCGTCTACATGATGTCTGCCTCTGACACGGAGCTGGATTCAGTTTTCCGCGCTCTCCTTCCATCAACAGGCGCAGAAGGCAAACACATACTCGGCGACCTTCGACTGAGCCGCAACATCTATCGCGAGTTTTTCGGCGGCAACGATCTGCAGTCGAACATCGATCGCTCCGCTCTAATGAAGAGAAACTTCTGGGCCTACTATCGGCGCGCTATTGCCCGCGGCGAGAAAACCCCAAAGGCCGTGTTGAAGTTTGGTATCGATCACATGATGAAGGGCCGCACCCTCACCAACGTCTACGACCTCGGCTCACTGACGCACGAAATCGCGACGGCCAACGGCAGCGGCGCTCTCAACATCCTCGTGGTCGTCGCTCAAGGCACCCAGAACAGGTGGCTTCCCTTTGCCGGCTCCGAAGAGGCCAAGCACCAGCCCTTCACCGCTGCGAATGATCCAGCGCGCGAGCTGACTCAGCTCGGCGTTCCCGCGATTCTCGCTGCCGTTGGCTCGTCGCCCGATTGGAGCTTGTTCGATCTTCGGCCGCTGCGACTCGGGGTCGCCAAGCACAGCTACGGCCAACTGACCGACGGGCTCGAACGATTGATCTGGTCGTACGACATGTGCCTTGTCATCCCGCAGGCGCACGCGTCCCAGCTCTTTCAATGATGCGAAACTTCGTCCTGGTGGTTCTCGTCCCTCTCACCCTCTCGACTGGCTGTAACCCGACTCGCATATCTCCGGAGCCCGCACCCATCTCGACGATGGGGGTGCAGCTCGATGCGTACCTCGCCCCACTTCTGAACGATCACGAATTCTCGGGAACGATTCTGATTCGGCGCCGCGGCGAGACAATCGCGGAGAGGAGTTACGGGATGGCGAACCGGGAGTTTGGCGTGCCGAACGGGCCCGACACCAGATATCTCATCGGCTCTATCGCCAAGGAGTTCACCGCGGCAGCCATCCTGCTGCTCGAGCAGCAAGGGAAGCTCAGTACCGTCGATCCTCTGGACAAGTTCGTGCCGGATTTTCCCAACGGGCACTCGATCACGCTGCGTCAGATGCTTACACACACCTCGGGGATCTCGCGGGATCTCGCGAACGCGTCGGACGCAACCGTGGCGCACACGAGCACCGAGCTGGTGGACATCATCAAGCATCAGCCAGCAGCGTTCGCTCCCGGGACGAAATACGGCTACAGTAACAATGCGTACAAGGTCCTTGCGTATGTGATAGAGCGAGTGTCAGGCGAGTCGTACGGCTCATTCCTCGATCGCGCCTTTTTTCGTCCACTCGGCATGGCCGGCACCGGCAACTACGGGTCGCTCACTCTGGTGTCGAGGCTCGCCAGCGGCTATTCGCCGGGATTTGGCCCCGAAGGTTTTGGACCTTCACCGCACCTCGATATCTCGAACAATCTTGGCGCAGCATCTCTCTACAGCACACCTGCAGACCTTGCGATATGGAGCGAGCGATTCCTGATGAAGGGCGATTTGTATCCCGCGGTACGGGACAGCATGATTTCGGGGAACGGGATCGGTGCGGGTGTGACCACGGTAAACGGCCAGCGCATGATCAGCCATGACGGAGTGTATCAGGGCTACACGTCTTTCACCGCGACCTATCCCGGTGAGGAGCTCACGATAGTCTACCTTGGCAACACCGAGACCTCCGCTTCTGTCTCTCCACTGCAGGCCGCACTCACTGCGATAGCAACGGCCAAGACCGTAACCCCCGCGCCATCAGTACCGCGGGGCGGGCCGGTGCCGGGAGCCGTGATCAACGATTACGTCGGCGCGTTCGACTTCTTCCCGGGCCTCCGGGCGACGATCAAGCGTCAGGGCGACCAGCTGATGCTCGGTGTTGGCGAGGGAGATTATCCCCTCGAGTGGCGTGGAGTTGATCACGCCTTTTTCCGGTTGAAGCACGCCGACGTCAGCTTCAAGCGCGATGCTTCAGGGAAAGTCACCGCGCTCGACTGGTCAGAGGCGGGACGCACCTTCCCGGCGAAGCGCGTCAAGTAATCACGGACAATCAAGTGAATCCCGCGAAGCTATTGATGCTTTGCTGAAACACTCCGCAATGCTTCAGCGTGGGAGGCAAACCGTGCCGGGTCCAGGTGACGCTCTGGCGGCCCGGCGCCCAGTTGGTGCTCCCACCAGGCGGGAGCCGGTGGTTTATCGTCTCTCCAGACGGTGTTGCGATCGAACAGCATCCAGGTGTCCCACGCAGGGGCCGGCAGTCCTAGCATGTTCTGGTACGCCTTGCCAACCAATTCCTCTCCGTCCCAATAGTGGCGAGCCCGCGCGTCAGGCAGCAGGGCGGTCGCGCTACCGACGTGCTTTTCTTTCGCGCCAAGTTGAGGTGACCACACGACATAGACAGCGATGTCTTTGCTACGATCCTTGTTTAGCCAAGCCCGCTGAAGCTGCGACGCTCCGTGCAGGCATACTCCACAGGTCGGTGAGACGAGAAAGATTGCGCGCACCTTGCCGGAGTCAGCGTTGAATGCAGCCTGGAGCGGAGCGGTCGACGAAAGTCTGAGATGCGGTGCGTCAGAGGTCGAGCGCTGGGCAAGCAAAGAGCTGACACCTACGAGTGCTGAAGCGGTTAACAGGCGGATGATCATTTGCGGCTCACGGTTTCGGGAGAATCAGGAAGAGCACGAGCGACAACGCCCAGCAGAAAGCACCGGCCCAAAGGATTCCCTTTGCAACCCGGGGCAATCTCGCCAGACGTTGATGGGACGAGTCGACTGAACATTCTCGACGCGGTCTGTACACTGACCAAAAACCCCAGACGAGAGCGAGGAATGACGCGCCAAGGATCCAAGGACTGTATGGCTCGAGACCGGCAGCCCATGCTGCGCCACTCGCTCCTATTAGGCCGACGATTATCGGCGCGAGGACGGGACTGAGGCAGCAGGTCCCCGCAACGAAAGTTACGACCGCGGCACCGATGCCCGTCGATGAGGCGGCAATCGCGCCCACATCGCGTCCTCTGTAATCGCGTGACCCACTACTCATCGAAGTCATTTCTCTCCTCGGGAAAAGGCGCTAAGAACCAGTTCTGTCGACGGTGCACCGCATATGCATCCGCATTCGTCGGTATAGATCCGACAAGAGTTGGCGTTAGCCTCAGCACTCTGGCCTTCATCACATCCGACATCGTGTCCGTTCACCAAAACAGAGGGGGAACCCAACCCCCTTAGCGCCTGTGGTGTTTCAGCGGAGTCACGCCGCCATTCCTGCCAATTCGCCGCTGCTCCCACCGAACGGAGTGCCCTGCGTATTGCAGAACGCGCTCGGTCTACGTTTGGGCAATCGGGGTCATATACAAGCTCTATGCGAGGAATGATCATGCTTCAGCGTTGTTATCATCGCCCAGTGCGGCGAGAAGTGGGCATTCGTCGAGTGAAGACCCGTTGTGACATGCGCCAACGTACTTTGACAGCGCCGTTCGCATGCGCTCGAGGTCGCTTATCTTCCCGTCGATCCCCTCGAGCGTTTTGCGGGCTCGCTTCTCCACTGCCGAGCAGGACTTGGTTGAGTCGGCCCATAAGCGCAAAAGATCACCGATTTCCTGAAGCGTAAACCCGAGATCCTGAGCACGACGAATAAAACGAACCCTCTGCAAAGCGTCGTGGTCGTACAGACGGTAACCCGAGCTTTGACGCGAAGGCGATGGCAGAAGGCCTCTACGCTCGTAGTATCGGAGCGCCTGAACACTCACCTTCGTTTGGGTTGCTATTTCACCGATTCTCATTTGGCTGGGTGGCCCTCCCGCTGGTTAATGTAGGCCCTATACCGTGCTATAGGGTCAAGCCTTTTTACTAGCTTCTTACAATTGAGATTGTTCACATCGGACCACCGATAAATGAGATTGCTCAAATCGAACCACCGACAATCCTCATGCCAGTCTACGTTTCGTCGGAGACAGTGATCGACCGCCCGAGAAAGGATGTCGCCGAGTACGCGGCGGATCCTGACAACGCGCCGCGCTGGTATGTGAACATCAAGGCGGTGGAATGGAAGACACCGAGACCGCTTCGCCTGGGCTCGCGCGTGGCGTTCGTCGCGCACTTCCTCGGAAAGTGTCTCGAATACACTTACGAGATCATCGAGCTCGTACCCGAGCGGAGACTGGTGATGCGAACGGCCGAGGGTCCGTTTCCGATGGAGACGAGCTACACCTGGGAAGACGCGGGGAACCGCCGAACCCGGATGACCCTGCGCAACCGAGGTGAGCCGGCCGGATTTGCGAAGGTCTTCGCACCGTTCATGGAAATGGCGATGCGACGGGCGAACAGGAAAGATCTCGCGTTGCTGAAAAAGCTCCTGGAGCAACGACCTTAGGGCGGCCCTGAATGCAGCTGCTCATTTCAATTCCACCTTCGCAAACGCCGCTAGCATGCTTTCCTCACTGGGTGGTTCCAGGACGTTGTGCGTTGCGAAGTCATCAGCGCGTGGATAATCCGTAACGCGAATCCGCTCTGCGGCTTTCGCGAGATCATACTCGGTGTGACGCAGCTCGACCTGCGGTCCAAGCAACAGCCAATCCGCGCCCACGTCTCCAACCTGAAGGATTCTCGGGTCAGCAGTCCAGCGCCCACGCCCATAAATGCCCGGTGATGAATGCTCGCTTTCCGTCAGTCGCGAAATGGGAGGTCGGATATGCGGATGGGCCGTCGTGGCTCGCTAGTACTTCACCGAGCTTCTTGCCCGTGCCTCTATCGAAGACATCGATGCCGAAGGCGTTCGCCATCATATAACGACCACACACCACGCCGGCGGTAAAGCTTCCCGCGCCCTTAGTACTCCACATCACTCTGCCCGATTGCGTGTCAACCGCATAAACGTATTCGTCGTTGGAGCGATGAACGCGGTGTCAGCGATGACAGTTGGCGCATCCTGCGGTCCGAACCGACCCGGAGCCCCAGGGATCCGCCATACCTCTTTCCCCGTGAAGCGGTCCACCGCGAACGTAGAGCTGAAGAGGACATCGACACCGATTAGATTCCTGCCCGCGACAACTGGCGTCATTTCTATATCATGTCTGTCGCCGTCCGTTTCGAATCGCCATAACTCACGTCCGGTCGTCTTGTCCAACGCCACTATCACGGCAGAGCGCAAGTAGCCGTTCTTAGCCAGAAACCGCGAGACCGCGACATACAAAGTGTCTCCGGCAAGTGACAGTCCCTGAACACTTCCGAAGTATTGCCACGTCTGCCCGACATCAGTGATCCAGAGCGGGTGGCCGTCGTGAATGTCCAGAGCGTAGACTTTGTGACTCCAGTCTCCAGTGTACATCGCGTGATCGTCGACCGCGCTCTCGACTGGCACGGCTTGCGAGTCGGGAGTGAACCGCCAGAGCACTTGCCCCGAAGATGCGTCTAGAGAGATCACGTCGGGCAAATCCGGAAAGAACAGCTGAGACCCACGAAACAAAATCTTGGACGTCTCTGGAGTCACGTTTGTGTGCACCGAGGTAGTCCACACTTTGGCCCCGTCCTCAGTCCTGAGGGCAGTGATGTTGGGACCGTCGGCGATGTAGAGTTTGCCGTCACCAATGGCTGGAACTCCATCCCACGCTAAATTGATATTTCCGCCATTGATCGAGCTCCGCCACGCTATCTGCGGCGTAGCAGAGTTGCCAGAAGGCCCCTGCGGTTCCGAGCAGGAGCTCGCGGCCGTCGTGCTGACAACCGCGGCGAGCACGAGTGCCGCCCTCCACACCCGTGCACCTCCATTTTTCATCGCGGAGGATAGTGAGGAATGCGCAGGCGTGGAAAGGCCTGCTGAAGGATGGCATCTCTGACAAACGCACTCTTCAATGCACCGTAACGTACCCTGCCGACCTTCAAACCGTGCTGACCCATGAGCTTGACCATCTTAAGGGGTATAAACACCTCGACAACCCCGATGGCAGTGAGAATCTTGCAATGACACCAAACATGAGAACGTGTGCCGATTTTCAATGGTGACGGGATACTGACGTCCATGGATAACCTCAGACAAAATCGTAAAATTCTCGCCGTCTATCGCGGGTTTGTGGTACACGCGGGATTCTTCATGCTGATCGCCGCCTCACAGGTTGCCGGAGCGCAGCGGTTAACGAGTGCGGATGTTGATACCGAGGTCCTGTCCTTGATCCTCAAAGCTGCGATATCGGACGCCGGACGAGGAGACCTGCGCGTCGACCCTCGTCCGCTGATAGCCGATGCAGCGGAGCTATACACAGTTCAATCGGAAGCGATTGCCCCGGTTTCGGCCCTCATTGTGCGTCGGCGGACTGCCGTCATACGCGCCGCCGGTTTGCGAATGGTCGACACCATGATCGTAAATCAGAGTAGAAACTGTCCCGGGGCTTTGGTGATTAGCGAACCCGACTCGCTCGGTCATATAGATGACAGGCACGTCATCGGATGTCCGGAGGAACCGTTCGCCGTATTAGCCGTTGGACCTCCTAGACCCGGTAGCGCTGTCTTGCCAGGGGATCAAGTCTACGACCGTGATGCCGAGACGGCGGCGCGCGGTTACTGGGCTGCGCGAGTTATCCGAACAACCCTAGGACATGGTAGGTCCAGCGTGTACGCAGCGGATTATGTGTTGGCCAAGCGTGCCGGAACGTGGGTAGTAATCAAGATCGTTGGTCTCATGTATGTAGAGTGATTAAGCGTTCTCGATCTTGGTGTAAAGGCGCGCTCCAGATAGAACGGTTCGCCGAATGTGCTCTCAGCCCTCCATCGAAGCGTAAGGGCCCTGGATCCTGACCACGTGATGATCATGATCTCCAACAAGCAACAGTAACAGGACGAGCGGAAGCGGCTGACCGTCTTCTCTCTATACCCGTGATGGCGTTGAGGGGTATAGAGACAAGCGCTGTCCGGGCTTCCGCCCCGCAGCCTAAGAGGCTTCGGCGGGCAACGGACGAGATGATCGCTCAGATCAAATACCTGAATCGAGTGGTGATCAATCTCCAGACCGGCATGCTGGACCGCGAAGGCGGCCAACAAGAAATTCAGCAGATCCAAAACCAGCTCCTCGAGATCGTGCGGACGTTTCCGATTCACGCGGGAGTCGAAGGGGACTGACTCACTGCTATGGCGCCAGTTTCTGCTTCAGTCGAAGCATCGACGCGGGATCGCGTAGTCCCAGCGCGCCAGATATGAAGGCGTGCCACGCACGATCCAGAGAGTACTGAGCTGGCGCTTGCCATCGGGGCTGAACTCCTCGACGCGCCAGGCGTTGGGATGGTGCACGCTCATGGCGTCGACCGCTTCCGTTCCCGCGACGTGATAGAGACGGCGCTGCACATCTGGAGCGCCGGGCTGGAAGACCGGCAGGCGATACACTGCGCCCGCTCGCATCGGCAGGTGCTCGATGACATAGTCGATGCCGGGTCCATAGAAGGCCGGCTCGGTGAGGTCGACGGCAATCTGCTGCTCACCCGCACCCATGGTGAGCTTGCCGCGAACCGCGGTCCCATTGAAGGTAGCATAGCCCGCACGCCCCGCGCCCTCGGCGGGATGAGTGTGCCACGAGTACACCGCCAGCGATTTGCGGTCGAGCGTCAGGTCCTCGATGTGCCGGCCGGCAGGTGGTCCGAACATACCGGGCACGGCCAGACGCTGCTGCTCGCTGTGGATGCGGAGCACGCGAGCTGGTAGACCAGCCGAGTCACCGGTGGTGAGTCGCGTGTTCATGTCGAGGACATGGGTGCCAGCGGCGCCGTTGAAACGATTGCCGACGATCACGGTCCCGTAATCGGTGAAATCGCTCATGTCGACGATCGCCGAGCCGACCGGCACATCGATCGTGTCTGCAACGACAACGAGTGGGAGAAGGTCCACCGCAGCAACTCCGGCCTGCTGCGTTTGCGTCGCGCAGGCGGTGAGCGCAAAAGCGGGGACGAAACAAAACCGTGGTACGCGCATTGAACCCCCAATCAGATGGTAGGCGACCAGGCGGCCGCGAGAAGCATCAAGCCGGGAACTAGGAACATCAGGAAAGTCTGATCGACCCCGATCAGCGCGAGCCCATCCGGGTTCGCATAGATATTCTCCTCAGACTTCCCACCGAGCGCGTCTCTGGATGTGCGCATGCAATTGACACGAACTGCAACCGCGGAACGAGGAACGTTGTAGCCGATCCGAACACGGGTGCTTTAGTACTCGAAATCGGAGTCCCAGAGTGAGTGACATGCCTTGGTCGGAGGAGTCCAATTGCCCACCGCACAATGCCAAATTGGTGCCCACGCTACTAGGAACGCGACTAGAAGAATTCCAAGGACTATTGGAAGAAGCAGTTTTCTCTTCAATTCTGCTCCTTACGAGTGGAAGTATTCTCGAGAAAGGCGACACATTATAGTGCCTGCATACCGCGATAGGCATGCAGGGAATCGGCCCCCCACGGCCGCATCGTCCGGTAAACAAAACCATTTTTCGAGACAACAAAGCTTGGCTGTTGTCTTTCATCGATGCGGTCCCAGTCATTCGAGCTTGGACCGTTAAGCGAATTTAGACTTGCTAACCCTGACGCGCAGTGGTTTCGCACGCCCGCGCGGGCTCGCTCCGAGGAGCCCCCTCGAATTAGCCATTCGACGCCGACACCGAGAATTGCCCCAATCGCGGCTCCGGTAAGTGCGGCAGTTCCACCGCTGCACCCGCCACTCTTCTCGCAAAGTCCAACAGCCAGAGCGTATCCGAGGGCGCCTCCCGCGACAGCACCCAACGCTCCGCCAATCACCCCATGCGGCACATCGCTATTGACGCTTGCCTTCGTCTTACCCGGAACTCGATAACTAGCTACGCCCGAGAAGGCTCTATCGTTCGCCCGAGGATGGGTAAATCCGACTTTAACGGAGCGTTGTGCGACCGCCCCGTTGGAGGCCATCGTCAACGCGAGAGCTGCTAAAGTCATAGTGCGCATACATAGCCTGTAACACCGCACGTCAAAGCAAGGACTCATCATTTTGCGAACCCCTCAGAAGGCGTAGAAGTAGAACATATTGAAGTAATCGGTGCCTCCCTCCTGCCCATCGAGAATGGATTTCGAATGGGACGGATCGACCTAGCCGTCGAAGCGGAATCCTATCTTGCGCACGGTGAAGATGTGTTTGGGCCGCGACGCGTCATACTCGATCTTCCGTCGCAGCTCGCCGAGATGCGTATCAACTGTGCGGCTGACCACGCCGGCGTCATAACCCCACACGTCGGTGAGCAGCTCCTTGCGCGTCGCCACTCTGCCCTCGCGCGCGATCAGCGCCACGAGCAGCTCGTATTCCTTGGGACGAAGCTCAATCGGAACACCGTCGCGATGAACCGTTCTCGCGTCCTCGTCGACTCTGAGATCTCCGAAAACGCGGACAGGCCTGGCGCTCGCCACACCTGCCTCACCGTACCTGCTCTGCCCCCGACGAAGAACAGCCTGGATTCTGGCGCCGAGCTCGAGAACACTGAATGGCTTCGTCACGTAGTCGTCGGCGCCAGCCGCGAATCCGTGCAGCCTGTCGGTCTCCTCGCCGAGCGCGGTAAGAACGATCACCGGCGTCTCGATGCCCCGACTGCGCATGCCCTTGAGGACATCGTATCCGCTTCGCTTCGGCAGCATCAGATCGAGCACGACCAGATCCGCCTCTAGCGAGCAGGCCCGCGCGAGGCCGCTCTCGCCGTCGCCCACGGTTTCGACCGTCGCGCCCTCAAGCTCGAGATTCAGCTTGATCATCCGCGCGAGGTTCTCGTTGTCTTCGACGAGCAGTATCCGGTTCATTCCGCCGTTCCCTGCTTCGATCCTGCATCCCACGCTGCCACGGCCGGCCCAACAGAAAACGCCATGACGACCCGAGCGCCACCGCGCGCGCCAGTCTCGACGCGGACGGTTCCGCCGTGGCGCTCGACGATGTCGCGGGTAATCGTGAGCCCGATCCCGCTCCCCGCGATCTCGGCGTCAGTAGCCCGCGAGAGTCGAGTGAACGGCAGGAATACGCGTTCTCTCTCGCGTTCCGGAATTCCCGTCCCTTCGTCCTCGACCACCACCTCGACCGACGAAATGCGCCGAGAGACCGTCACGCTTACGCGCCCCCGTTCACCGTACTTGATGGCGTTATCGATTACGTTGGTCACGGCGCGACGAATCGCGTCGGCATCGATCGAGATCTGCGCATCATCGCGGATCGTCACGGTCAGCTGAATCCCGGACGCAGCGGCGAAGGACTCGAATCCTTTTGCGGCGTCCTGCACCACCTGTCCGAGTCGCTTTCGCTCGGTGAGAACGAGCGGAGGCCCGGCATTGCCGCGCGCAAAACCGAGGACGTTCTCGATCAGGCGCATGAGCCGGCGCGACTCCTGGAGGATCACTTCGGCCTCGCGTCGACACAGCTCCACCGTGGCAAGACGGCCGAGCGCCATAGTCTCGGCGGTGATCATGATCTGCGACAGCGGAGTTCTGATGTCGTGAGACACGCTGGCGACGAAGTCCGCTCGCACGCGCGCGAGCTTCGACGTCCGCCAGGCGAACTCCGCGACCGCGAAAAGCAGAACGACGGCGAGCGCGTCGAGCACGGACAGCAGGTGCGCGGCCGACTGCGGTACTCCACCCGCCAGCATGAGATCGGCAAATTCCGGATCCAGCTGAACCTCGACGTTCAATGCGCCCATAAACAGTGCGACCTGGGACGAGGCGACAAGATCTGTAGCTCGGTGATTTTGCAGGCGAAAAAGCCTGAAGCCGGTCGGCGTAGTAACCGTCGTTCCGATCGCCGACGCGGGAACGCCGCGATGCTGCAGCTCCTGCGGCAGCAGCTCGGGCGCGGAAAAAGCGTCGACGAGCGCGTGCTTCACGAATGAAGCCGAATCCACCTCCATTCCTGCCAGAAATCGCGCCTGCCGGTTGCTGTCGCGAAAGACGCGATAGAACAGGGCGTGAAATTGACCGCCCACCGTATCGATCATCGCCTCGACGTTCATCGCGACGACCGGATGACCGCGCGCCCGCAGCAACGCGAGCCGAACCGCTTCGCGGGCGTGAGCATGGTTGAGAGCCCCGTCCGATGTCTCGAAGCGGCCAGACCGCAGGTCCAGCGCGAAGACATACCGCCGAGGGAATGTCGGGTTGCAGTGGCAGGCTTCCGCCGAGTCGATGCCGTCAGCTACGGCGCGTAGGGGGAGACGAGAGCCGGCGCCGCCTTTGGGCACAGCGCTGAGCGCGCCCGCCATTCCCATGAACAGAAAAGCCTCGACACGCTTCCTGTAGGTTGCCGCAGCGTAGAACACCCAATCGTGCTGCATCGACTTCGCCGTTTCCCGGTGGAGTCGCGCCGTACGCAACGCCTGCGCTGTGAGCACGACGACCAGAATGGCCACGAACACAATGCACGCCGAGAGCGTCCACAGAAGTCGACGCTCTGACGAGCGCAGTGGATGCAGGCTAGCGCGCATTCAGGGCGACGGATGCATTCAACGCACGGCTACGGCGCGAGCTTCTGCTCGAGTCGAAGCATGGACGTTGGATCGGTTCCGTAGTCCCAGCGAGCGAGATAGGAAGGCGTCCCATGCACTATCCAGAGAGTACTGAGCTGCTGCTTGCCATCAGGACTGAGCTCCTCCACCCGCCAGGCGTTGGGATGGTGCACGCCGAGGGCGTCGATCGCCTCCGTTCCCACGACGTGATAGAGACGGCGCTGAATGAACCGATCGCCCGGCCGGAAAACCGGCAGGCGATAGACTGCACCCGCGCGCATCGGCAGGTGCTCGATAACATAGTCGATGCCTGGCCCATAGAAAGCAGGCTCGGAGAGATCGAAAGCAACCTGCTGCTCCTTTCCACCCATGTTGAGGGATCCGCGAACCGTCGATCCATTGAACGTTGCATACCCGGTCCGCCCCATCCCCTCGGCGGGATGAGTGTGCCACGCGCGCACCGCCAACGATTGGCGATCGAGCGTCAGATCTTCGATCTGTTTGCCGCCCGGTGGTCCGAACGGGCCGGCGACGCGATCCTGCTCGCTGTGGATGCGGAGCACGCGGCCGGGTAGACCGACGGAGTCGCCGGTGGTGAGTCGCGTGGTCATGTCGAGGACATGGGTGGCAGTGCCACCGCTCATTCGATTGCCGACGATTAAAGTACCATGATCGGTGAAATCGCTCATGTCGACGATCACCGAGCCGACGGGCACATCGATGGTGTCCGATACAACCCGCGCTTGCACAGCCGGCGTCGAGACCGCAGCCTGCTGCGATTGCGTTGCGCAACCCGCCAGCGCAAAGGCGAGAAGGATAGAAATCCGTAGTAAGCGCATTGAACCCCCAATCAAGTGGTAGGCGACCAGGCGGCCGCGAGAAGCATCAAGCCGGGAACGAGGAACATCATGAAGGTCGGATCGACACCGATGAGCGCGAGTCCGGCGATCCCATAGAGCGTGTAGGCGCCACCGATGATCTGGATCGTGCGCACCGACGGCACCGGTGACCTGGCGGCCGCAAAGAAGCGAATGCCGCAGTGACTCCAGGCCAACCCAGTAAGGAGTGAACGACCCCGCTGGCGATCATGAGCGCGCCCGCGATGTAGTCAAGGACCCACTCGCGCGCGAGAAAAACCTTGCTGCTCCATTGAGACACTCACGGTGAGGGTACGGTTTGCAAACTCGGCTGAATTGGAGAAGGACACGGGGAAAAGAATAGCCTGCGGCCACCCCCGCGAGCCTGGTTACGTCAGAGTTTTGCAAAATTGCACCGGATGATGCTGCGGACGGGGCAGGCGAATGCTTTTGTTAACGCTCCACCAACCGGAGTATTTCAATGATCAGGCTGCTCTGCCCCCGCTCTTTTACTGTACTCCTGGCCTCGATGATCACTGCGGCGGTGGCGAGCGCGCAGAGCTCGTCAGGGAATCGCGACGAGGCGCTCACCGAAGTATCGGCGCTCGCCGCGCTCAAGGACACGCTGGTCGGTCTCGAGAAGCAATCCTGGGTCGCCTGGAAGGCGCGCGACCCGAAATTCTTTCAGCAGTTTCTCGCCGACGATCACGTCGAGCTCCTTTCGTCCGGACCGATCGGGAAAGCCGCCGCGGTGGGCTACATCGGCAAGCCGATCTGCGTCGTGAGCTCGTATGGCTACGACAACTTCAGCACGACGCGCTTCAGCGCTGACGCCGCCCTTCTGACTTACCGCGCCGAGCAGTCCACGCTTTGCGGCGGGCATCTGGTTCCGAGCCCGGTGTGGGTAGGATCGCTCTACATACTGCGCGGAGGCCGCTGGCAGAATGCCGCCTTTCAGGAAACTGTGGCGCCCCGGAAATAGCGGCGCTTCTGCCAGAGAATCGTCGGTGCCGCGGCGTAACGCGGCCTAGTTTCTCGACGAGAGTGCCTGTACGGGTTGAAGGTACCTGATCGTGAGAACACTCTTGAGAATCATTGGACACCTTGCCGACGAGTGAGGTTCGGAGGGACGCAGGCGATCCGCGAGAGAAACAATGGCGAGGCGGCCGTTTCCATTTGCAAGAAAATCGACAGAACTCGCCGCCCGTGCCGCCGGTTTTACAGAGTATTGCAAACAAGCGCGTGTAGCCGCATTTGCCACAGCGGCGTCCACTACATTCTCGCCCATCATCATTCCATGCACGACAGCGCACCATCCAATGACGATGGAGATTTCCATGACGACGCCAGGTCGGGGAAAACAATCGCTGACTCGAAGACGCGTTGCATCGAGCTTGCTGTTGATCGCCGTCTGCGCGTGCGGCGGCGATGGCGCTGTAGGCCGCACAGCCACGACCACACCGCTCGATCATCATCGCTCGGCTCTCATCGGAGACAGCGTTCGTGTGTTTGCTGCGGCGCTGGCGAACGATCTTTCCGCGCGAGGGATGGAAGCGTGGTCCGAGCACCTGGTCCTCACACCGCGGTTCTTCATGGCTGCAGGCGGTCGCATGATCTTTCCGACGGGCGATTCAGCGCGCCGCGGGCTAGTCTCTGTCCGGCGGGCGATTTCGAGAATGAATTTCGAATGGGAGGGGCCGGTGCGTGTCGAGCCATTGGCACCGGGGCTTGCCATAATGGGCGCGCCATACCGCGAGCTGCGGACGGACACATCGGGCCGCAACGTAGACGAGCGGGGATTCATGACCGCCGTAGTCTCCCACGTCGGCCCAGAATGGCGGCTGCTGGATGCGCACTGGTCGACGATTCCCGAGCCGGATTCGGAGCCACGGCATGGAGGTGGATCGTCGAGGCAGGAACCGCTGATGCGCTCCAGCATCCTGAAGGATGTCTCGAAGTACCCGCGACTGGTCGTGATCGATCTCTGGACATAGCGGGTCCAGTTCCGCAGCCGGGCACTCAGTTACTTCTTACCCCATCGCGAACCATAGTCATTACCAGTCGGGTGGCTGAAAAAGGATAGGTGTGCATCGTCACTTCCGGATGTGTCTGCCCACGCAGGAGTTTCGCGCCTTCAGCGCAAATAGTTCGGTAACAAAGGGCTGCACCCTCCGCACTGACGCTGACGATGCCGATATGCTTGATCCTGTCTGTCCCGTCCATCATTCGGCTCGATTCTCCTGACATATCTGCGCGCCAAGACGTATCACCGCCTCGAGAAACTGGTCGAAATCTTCACCGCGGCTTCGATGGTTGACGATCGCAACGCGTATCGCGAATCGCCCCCGGACCCGCGTAGCAGACGGCACCGCGATTCCCTGCTCCTGCATGCGAGTGAGGATTTCCTGGTTCAGATCGTCGAGTGACTTCTCGTCCAGCGAAGGCTGCCGATAGCGGAAGCAAACTACGTTCAAAGGGGTCGCCGCAAGCAGCTCAAGCAGTGGTTCGTGACGAATGCGCGCCTGGAGGTAGGCGGCCTGGTCGACATTCTGCTCGATCATTCTGGAGTAGCCTTCCACTCCATAGGTCTTCATTGCCATCCATACTTTGAGCGCGCGAAACGACCGCGACAAATCTATACCCAGCTGTGCAAACTTGAGGGGTGTTGGCGCGGTTCCCCGCCCCGTTGGGGCAAGGTAAGAGGGCAGAATGGAAAAGGCAGCTCGATGCTTGCTCGGATCCCGAACCAGAGTGCAGGCCACATCATAGGGGAGGTAGAGCCATTTGTGCATGTCGCAAGTGACTGAATCGGCTCGCTCGATCCCGGCCAACAGCGGCCGCAAGCGACTTGAAAAGGCTACCGCCGCGCCGATTGCTCCATCCACGTGCATCCACATTTCTTCGCGCCGGCAGATGTCGGCGATACCAGCTAGATCGTCGATTGCGCCGGTATTCACGGTACCGGCGTTTGCGATGACGCAGATCGGCATGTATCCGCGTGCTCGATCGGCTAAGACCATTTGAGTGAGCGAGCGAATATCGATGCGAAATTCGCGATCGACAGGCACAAAGCAGACGGAATCGCTGCCGTGTCCCAGAACTTCGACCGCTTTTTGTATGCTGGAATGCGTCTCCGTAGAACAGTAGAACTTGAGGCGGGCACCACGAACACCTGCGGCCCGAATGTCGTAACCAGCCCGGTCGGTACGGGCGACCGCCAGCGCGACGAGTGAAGCCTGCGAGCCGCTCGACACGAGGACTCCGCCGGCCTCCGGCGGGAGCCCAAGCAATTCAACCCACCACTGCAGTACCTGCTCCTCGACTGAAACCGCCGCCTGGTCCCAGCCCGCTGCATTGATGTTCATTGCGGCAGCAAGCATGTCGGCGAGGACGCCCATCGGTGCACCGCTCCCGGTCACCCAGCCCCAGAAGCGTGGATGTGTGTTCCCGAGAGTGTACGGAAGAATTAGACGGGCGAAGTCAGCGTACACCAGCTCGGGTGAGGTGCCGCCCATCGGCAGAGTCTCGTGAAACGCGTCACGAACATCTGAAGGCAGAGGACGCCAGGCGGACCGCCCCCGGCCCCCCGCCAGAAATGCGACCATATCATCGACGGCGCGATGCGCGAGCGCAGCGAAGGCATCCCAGTTAGCGGGGTCGAGTGTGGCATCGAGCTTAGGAGCTAATACGGCCGCATCTTCAGCTGCCAAAGCGGGATCCGCCGCGAGCGGTTTGACCTGGATTTCCACGTCGGCACGTTACAAATCGCGGCGCGGCAACGCCAATGCAACTTCGTTGTTTCTTCCATGCAAGGAATTCATCGATAATGCTCGTGAACGGAGTGGACGTATGGCGTAGCCTCATCTACTGTTAAGGCGTCCTCGACACCGCTCAGCCCGTACCGGTCGAACAAATGCTCCTTGAAATCCGTCACCTGCGGCTGATCGCGGCAATCGTGGATGCCGGGGGCGTCACCCGGGCCTCCGATCGACTGTACCTGACGCAGTCCGCTTTGAGCCACCAGCTCAGAGAGCTGGAGACACAACTCGGCACCCGCCTCTTCCTGAGAGTCGGGCGTCAAATGGTGCTGACGCTTGCTGGCGAGCGAGTGTTGGCGGTAGCTCGCTCGGTGCTCCGCGAGTTGCACGCGGCGGAGGCTGACGTGGTCTCGGAGAATGGGACAAGGCCCCGCGGATTGCTCCGCCTTGCAACCCAGTGCTATCCCTGCTATCACTGGCTCCCCGTTGTAATCGCGGAGTTTCGCCAGCATTCGCCGGGAGTAGAGATTCGCGTCGTGCCCGAAGTTACCCGGTGCCCAATGCCCGCCCTTCTCGTCGGCGAATTGGATCTGGCCATTGTGACCCACCCACCTGGCGAGAAGCCGGAAGGCGCGAGCAAGAAAGTGGAGTTGTCGCCGCTGTTCGAAGATGAGATGGTGGCGGTCGTTTCTCCCTCGCACCCGCTGAGTGGCCGCGAGTACCTTCGCCCCTCAGATCTTGCAGGCGAACATCTCCTTCTTTATAACGCCCCGGCTGGGCAGAGCACACTGCTGGAGGACGTGCTCCGGTCCGCCGCCGTGCGTCCGGCATCGACCTCCCGAATCGAGTTCACCGATGCCATCATCGCGCTGGTCAAGGCAGGGCTTGGTGTTTCGGTGCTGCCTCGCTGGGCGTTGATATCGCCCATGCGAGACGGAAGCGTCGTTCCGATCCGCGTGACGCCGAAGGGTCTTTATCGGCAATGGACCGCTGCCCATCGCGTCGGAGGCGACGCGGACGGATATCTTCGCGGCTTCATAGACCACTTGGTGAGAGCCTTCGTGACCCGCAACGACTCCCGCGACCGGATGCCGTGAGTATGAGGGTCCGTCATCGCATAATGCCAACATTTCATTGGTGTTCGCTCACCGCGCTGACAACATTTACCGGCAGCCCTTAGAACTTCCAACAATCATCTCCGAGTCCGGCCCGTAATGTCTATTGATGCCTCAGCCGTTTTGTATTGCTGGGATGAAATCGAGCTGGACAATGTTTCCGACGTTCTCGAGCGCCGACTGATCAGCGGCAGTCGCATCATGCTGGCGCAGGTGTTTCTGAAAAAGGGCTGCGTGATTCCGGGACACCGGCACGAGCATGAGCAGCTGACGCAAGTTTTCGCAGGGTCGCTCCGCTTCTGGATCGGCGAGGAGGATAACGAGGTTTTCGACGTCCGCCCCGGGGGCGTGATGGTGTTGCCATCGAACGTCCTGCATCGCGCGCAAGCGCTCGACGACACGTCCGTGATCGATGTGTTCAATCCGCCGCGCCAGGACTGGATTGACAAGTCTGATACGTATCTCCGGCGGTAACAGGCGCGGAGCGTCCTCGACGCCGCGGCGATGACCAATCCACGCGCTATTCCGATTGTTCCGATTGTCGCAGCCGTGCTTATGTTCGGCTCGGCGTTTCCGGCAACCAAGGTCGCACTGCGCAGCTACAGTCCCGGCCCACTGTCGCTGCTTCGCTTCGCGGTCGCCTCAGTGGCCTTCGGAGTCGTCGTGGCCTTGCTGCGAGTGCCGCTCCCCCCACGACGGGAACTCCCTCGCCTCATCGCCGTGGGCCTCATGCTCAACACGGGATATCACATCCTTTTCAGCTACGGCCAGCGCGCGATCTCCGCTGGATCGGCGAGCGTGTTGGTGAACACGGGGGCAATCTGGACCGCCCTCGTGGCCGCACTGGTCCTAAACGAAAGACCCGACCGAGTTCTTTGGCTGGGTTTATTCCTGAGCTTCGCCGGAGCCACTCTAATCGCACTGGGAACCGGCGGCCACTTTCGGGGCGGGCTAGGCGCTTTACTGGTACTGGGCGCGGCTGCGCTCCAGGGGTCGGCGTTTGTGATGCAAAAGCCGCTTGCGAACAAGTACAACCCGATTGGAGTCGCCGCTGTGACAGTTTGGGTAGGCTGCGTAGGTCTTGCCGTACCGTTCTCGCGCGATGTGTTAGCTGAAGTGGCTGCAGCGCCAAACTCGGCTACCCTCGCGATCGTATACCTGGGCATCGCGAGCACCATCGCGTTGGCCTCGTGGGCTTATGTACTCAGCCAGATGCCGGCGGCGCAGGCGGGGCTCTTCATCTTGCTGGTGCCCCTTGTCGCCACGATAGTTGCCGCAATTTGGTTGCATGAGATTCCAAGTTGGCTGACCGGGCTCGGCGGCCTGCTGACGCTAGGCGGGATTTTTCTTGCTCAGTGGATGAGAACGAAAACGCGGCCCGCGGAGCGGCTCGAACCTGCGTGAGAATTCCTACCCAAAGTTTTTAAACCGGCGTCCAGAAAACTTTCTTTCAACTGCCTCCCACGCAGCTATCAATATGACCGTTCGTGAGCAGCATCCATACGTCACACATCTGGGTATCAAGTTTCCCCACCTATCGGTCGTCGACGTTCCGTCTCTGGTCGAGGCATGTAAGGACAGATGGTACAACCAGACCCTTTGCAGAGTGAATGATTCAGTCGTGCGGCTCGGGGTAATGCAGGGTGAGTACCATTGGCACAAGCATGAAAACGACGACGAGTTCTTCTTCGTCCTCGATGGTCATTTCATCGTTGACCTGGAAGACCGCTCGATAGATCTCCAGTCCCATGAGGGGTATGTCGTGCCGCGTGATACAGTGCACCGCACCCGAGCCCCGGATCGGGCAGTGATTCTAATGATCGAAACGGCGGCCATAGTACCCACCGGCGACGGTTGATCTGCCATGCTTTCCTGGGCGAGCTCGCGCAATTTGACATCTATTTCGGCTGCTACCGTCCCCGCGACCGCTCCGCATTTCTCTGATGACCGGAGCGAACTGTTGACGCCGCCGGCGCATACGTTATCAACAGACGGCGCGGCGCACCGAGGGTAGCTGCAATATGGCGGGGACGGCGAAGGGCGGACAAGCAGCGGCACTCCACTCAATCATCACAGCTCGGCTCTCATTGCAGACAGCGTCCGCGTATTCGCGGCGACGCTGGCAAACGATCTCTCGTCGCGCGGGATGGAAGCGTGGTCCGAGCATTTCGCGCTCACGCCGCGATTCTTCATTGCTGCCGGAGGACGCATGGTCTTTCCGACGGGCGATTCGGCACGCCGCGGCCTCGGCTCCGTTCAGAAGGCGATTACGAGAATGGACTTCGAATGGGATGGGCCCGTGCGCGTCGAGCCGTTGGCGCCGGGACTGGCTATAATGGGCGCGCCGTATCGCGAGCTGCGCACCGACACGTCGGGACACCGCGTGGACGAGCGTGGATTCATGACCGGCGTAGTCTCGCACGTCGGCACGGAGTGGCGCCTGCTGGATGCGCATTGGTCGATAACCCCCGAGCCGGGTGTGGATCCCCAGGCTGGAGGTGGATCGTCGAGGCTGGAGTCCCTGATGCGCTCCAGCAATTTCGCGGACGCCGCGAATTCAACAGGCGCGAAATCTTTCGACTAGAGTGCTCCCCGCCGATGAGTGGCTCATGCCGACGGTGGGATTGCCCCCGACGAGGTACACCGAGCCCTTGAACGGAACTGCGCGCGCGTAGTTCCTGGCGGCGGTCATCGGCAGTGCCTGCTGCCACGTGTTGTGAGTCGTGTCGAGCTTTAGCACTTCGCGGAGCGTCGTCTTCTTCGCCTGCGATTCGCCGCCGAAGATGTAGATCGTCCCGCAGTGGACAGCTGCGCCCGAGGTCCCGCGCGGCTCGATGGGTGGACCTGCCTGCCAGCGATCGAGAGTGGGATCGTAGATCTCGACGTCGCCAAAATCGGATGGTCCGCTTCGACCGCCGAGCGAGTAGAGCCTGTTCTGAAACACCACGGCGGCGGGACTTCCCTTCGATCGTGACAGCGGCGCGCGCTCGGTCCATCTGTCGCTAGCGGGATCGTACTCGGAGTGATTGGCGAGAGTCTGGCGGGAGTTCCCGCCGCCGAAGACGTGGATCTTTCCATCGAGAACCGCGGCCGCGTGCCCGCCGCGCGGCGCCGGCAGCGCCGCTGCGTTGCTCCACGTGTGCGTTCCGGTGTCGTAGACGAGCACCTCATCGCTCGGAACGTTGGTGACCGTCTTGAATCCGCCGATTACATAAATGCGTTGGCCGATGGCGACCGCGGCGGGCGCATTCAATCCTTCGCCCGGGAGCGTCGTCTCGTTCCGCCACCGATTGCCATCAAAGCGCTCGACCTGAAGCACGGGTGCGCCGCCAGCGCCCGTTCCGCCAATCGCGTAGATCGCGTCGTCAGTGTTCACGACCGCGTGCGCCGAACGGGCGTGAAGCATTTCTGAAGATGACTGCCAGGATTCGGCGAGTTGGTGTACCCGCCCACTCGATGCATTGAACCCCGAGCAGGCGACGAACACGGCGCTCGCAAGCAGAGAGAGAATTCTTGCACTACAGTTCCTGTGAGTCTTAAAGGCGTGCAACATGATGGACAAGCTCCGCGAGAATGGCTTAGTCCTCGGTTGGACACCGGTCACACTTCGGAAGGTTTGCAGGTGGGCGCTATCACACCTTTTGGGTCGCTGCTTGATAGGCTTCAAGGATTCGGTCCGCTAGCTCGCCTTTTCCGGCTTTCACCAGATTGAGCAGCACGCCAAAGCTACGAATCGACTCCTTGTCACCTCGCTCCGCCAGCAGAACATACGCCAAGTACATGACGCCGACCCCTTCGTGCATTGTTGGGTAGCGACTCTTTCCAAGAAAGTGTTTGGCAAATTCTCGAACCACCTTCAGATGTGCCTGAGCGATGTGCTCGAGGTCCGCAACAGTATTGACATTTACCGCTTTAAGCATGACGACATCCTCCTCAAGCAGGCCGTCCGTAATCGGCTCGAGGGACGCCCCTGCTGCACTTGCAACGGCACGGGACAGCTCACGTACCGACGACGTGTCAGAAGATAAGACCTCCCGCAACGATATCTTGTCGATGCCCACGTTCTGCGGTTGATCTCTGATTTCCTTCGACACGGTCGAAGCGTACGCGGTCAGTTCTCGGCGTATAGCGGCAAACTCGTCGTCCGCAAGTTCGAGCAAGCCGGAGATGCGTGAGAACCGCCGACGGATCTCCCTAGGCACTCCTGCCGCGGACTTGTAGCCAAGATCGTGTTCGATTTCGGCCCATGCGTGTTGGAGAATCGACCGGATCTGGATCTCAAACTTTGTCGAACTAAAACGGGAGTACTCTACTAACCGGAGTCGCTCGGGACTTATGGACGCGACGTAATGCAAGGATTGGTACCCGAAGCGGTCGGGATCGACGAGATTGCGCTTATCCGTCGACTGAGTTGCATCAATGACGAATTCTCGCTCAACGATTTCCGCCACGCGGTCTACATCCTCCGCGAAGTATGTCGTGATACGGACAGCTGCAATGTCCGTGACGTCAGTCAGCGCCGCATATTCTTTTCCTGGCTTGGCAAGCTTGTCAGCGAGACTGTCCCGACTTTTGCAACGTTTAGTGATTGAATGCAGCTGCAGTCCCTCGCCATCAACCATGCGCTCGATCAAAGAAGCGACCGTCGCGGTCAGATCTTGATACAGCCCCACCAATCGGTCGTACTCTGCCAGCACTACTTCTCGGGGGTCCGGCTGTTGGGTCATTCGCCTAACCCTCTACGGAAAAGGTGGTGCGATCTAACGTCTGGTACAGCTGAAAGCACGTTACCACAACCGGCGGCGTAGCCGCACCCAAACGGTTGCTTGGTAGCCTCCAACGTTTCGCTAGTTTGCAGGCGCCGAATCAACGCGCGTCTGTCTTAGGTACCGAAGAAAGAGTCGGTCGATCACGGTGTCGCCAGCAGTACCAGTAATTGGTACGACCAACAGAGCTGCTGCCAGTATAACGGCGCCAATTGTCGTAGAATCTCCGCGCACTTGCGGTCTCGATAGCTCTTGCCGAAATCCGCTACCGAAAGTCGTGTGAGTTGGTTTGATGGTTCAAAGTGGTGCCCACCAAAATAAAACCACCGCACCATTATCGCACCATTAAGCAGAAGCGGGAGCTCCGAGTACTCAGGGCTCCCGCTCTTATCTCATGCTCATTCAATCACTTACAAAATCGGGACGGCGGGATTTGAACCCCCCTGAACCCCATTCGTGGGCAGCGGGACACCAAATAATACCTAAAATCGCGTTCTCATAGGGGGGTGGGCGTCGGCGTCCTATTTTCCCGATCTCGAAGTAGCAAAACGTAGTGAGAAACTCGAGCGAAACTCGACCACGTTTGAGCTGTTAGCTACAGGAAATTGACGTGAAACTCATTTACGCAGTAATCAACCCCGTTTATCTGCGTAATGACGTCGCCCTCCATGTGGTAAATCGCGGTCCCGTGGACTTCTGCAATAATTGACGCCAAGTGAAGGCCCAGCCCGGAACCCTGACTCGCGACTGCCGTTGCGCTAGAGCTACGAAATCCTCGTTGAAAGATTTTCCCGCGATCCTCTTGCGGGATTTTCGGGGTAAGGGAAGACACAGACAGCCGCACCCCGCGATCCAGGTCCTCGACAACCACATCGATCTGACCTTTATCGCACGTGTACTTTATGGCGTTATCGATAAGCACCAGAGGAATGGTTTCGAACGACGGATACAGCCACGGCGTATTCTTGGTGCCTCCAGAAATTGCCAAGGTCATCTGACGTTTGGCCGCGTTTGCGCGAAGGATACGTACCAGTTTGTCGACTGCCCGATAGACAGGAACCGGAATTTTCTTGCCGTACTTCGCTGCGTCGGGATTGAATAGCAGCGACATCAAACTCAATCTGGCTTCGAGTAGCTGGGTGCTTTTGATGAGGGTGAGTTCAGCAGGCTTAAGGTTCTCTAGCTTCTCTTCGAGCGAGTTCCCGCGCAAAGTAGCTACAAATTCCTCGGCGTTCCGAATAATTGAGGAGCACGCGGTTTGCACATCGTGCAGCATGTCGAGCGAGTTCTTAACTTCGGCCTCGACGTGTCCCTTCACGCCAGACATTAGCCCGTCCATCTCCGTGTACCACGCTACGACTTGGCTGACGAGCACGCGGTGCGTTTGGAGGGCCTTTTTCATTACTCTCGGAAGTTTTGCGGAAGCCTCCTCCGTCAGAAGACCGTTCACTACAAGCCGGCGGTTCCCCAGATCCAGTGAGACAACCCCGAGGCCGACATGACACAGACCGCTTACCGCTTGCCCGGAAGCTTTGTGAAATTCCGCGCAACTGTGACGCCCACACCGCTGACAGACCGATGACTGCGGCAGAACGACCCCTTGTCTCAGGGTTCCATCGGCCTTGACCGATGGAAAGGGGGACGCGCCGACAACCGACGCGGCTAGAAAATCTTCTGCCAAAGCAAGACGATTTTGTGGACGGCTCCGACGACAGCGACGATCGACTTTACGGACCCAACGATTTTCTGAACATCCGCCAGGTAAAGCGATGAACCGCTCTTTGCCGACTTGACCACGCGGTTTTCGAGTTTCTTGACCTTGTCGGGTGGTACACCGTTTTCTTGGAGTAGGTGCTCGACGCTATCCCAATACGCTCTGACGCTGATGTGCTCCCTGATGAGGCGGTCAATCACTTCTTTGCACGTGATGACGCTTACGGGTTTGCGAATAGTCTCGTCAGCAAGTTTCCAAAAGGGAACGCTATCGAGGTCGTAGGTTTTGCCTGAAAAGGCAACTACGATCTGGTAAGGGTTAACTGACTTAAGGCGCCTTAGCACCCCCAACCCATCCCCTGTATCCGACAACGTTTGGTCCGTAATGCCTTGTATGTCGAGGATGATGATGTCGAAATCGCCTTTCTCGAGCCGGTGTAGCTTGGCCGCATCGAGTCGAGACCACCACTCAATCGTGTAGCCATCGTTCTGTAGTAGTTCGGTGGGAAAACTGTCCTTTTCATCGTCAAGAACGACGATTTTGGCATGGCGTTTTAGCTGCTCGAATGGCAGCGGCTTCGCGATTTCTTGAATGGCGTGCTTGCGGAACCAATCGAACATAAGGAACGGGCCGAAGTGGTCGAAGAATGGATTCACGAACGTACCGCAAAGCAACAGCCTCCAGCTAGGCGTAGCGGAGAAGCGTCAATCAAAGTGGGCCTCGTGACGGGCGGATAGGTCGATTTCCTATCACCTCACTGTCGATTTCTTATCACACGGTCTATATCGATCCAGGTACGTTTGCCTTCGAGTTCATCACGGAGCGTGCATAGTTCCTCGATTGCGTCAAAGACATCGTTCAGATGAGCAGACGATGTCTCTAGCTCGCTCAGTTTGTTCCCTGCTAATCTCAACATGGTGGTTCTCCTACTTAGAGGTGATTGCTCTGGTCACGGTGCCAGATCACTCTATTAGTAGTGTCGAGGCTGACTAACCAACTATCCGGCGAGAAAGTGACAGTTCCCACCGATATTTGTTTCGGTTCTTCGCGCGGTGATGTGGTGCTGACGGGGATTCTTCGATGACGCGCCGCCGACACGGCTCCTCTATCGTGATCGCCTATGTACATCTGGCGCGAACATGCGGAGTTCTTTAGGGGGAGCAGGAGGCCTTATCCAGCGGCTCCGTTGGTGGCCGTCGAGTTACGACGTGCAGGCGCGGCTAATCTGGCTGGCTCTTTCAGTCCACGTCGAAGGCGTCGTGCTGGAGTGCGAGCTTCGGGGTCACCTTGGGCGCGGCCTTGTAGGTGACGTTGGTGCCCGCCGTGCGGGGAGCATTAATCTGCTTTCCTTCGAGGAGTTCTCCGACCGTGAGTAGCTGGACGCGCGGGTGTGAACCCCATGCAGTCTCGAACACGCCAGCGCTAGCCGCCTCGCGCTCCATTGGCTTCGTCGGCTTCTCAAACGAAATGAGCACACCAATGGCTGCTTTCTCGCGGTCAAGCACCCCGACCAGATCACGGACCTGAGATGTGGTGACGTGGCCCGCCTTCACGGACAGGATTATTTGCCGCGTTTTGTCACCCGGCATGCCATCGCGGAAGTACAAGCGCCCGTCGATGCCACGATCAGCGCCTTTCTTCTGTTCGGCGGGACGAGCACCAACGAGGCCGAGCGCCCACCATTGGAACTGATATGGGTCTGACGCGGCTAGCTCTTCGGCATCGTCGAGCGATACCGGCTCACCAAGGACCTCGTACTCGGCACGGTCACCGAATGCCGTGCGGAGCCGGTTCTTGATTAGGGCGACGGCGAGGTGCGTTATGTCGATCCCGATCCAGCGCCGCTTGAGGTTTTCCGCCGCCGCAACCGCAGTGCCGCAACCACAGAACGGGTCAAGCACCACGTCCCCTTCGTTGCTGCTACAGGCGATGATGCGCTCCAGCAGCGCTTCGGGCTTCTGTGTGGGATAGCCCAGCCGCTCCGCCGCCTGGGCGCCAATTGGCCGAATGTCTGTCCACACGTCTTGCAGCGGGACGCCGGGCATTTCGTCCAGGTATCGCTTGTAGCGTGGTGTTCCGCCGTTCGCCGGAAAGTGAAGGCGGCCTTCGCGGTAGAACTGCTCCATGTTCTCGCGTGAGTACGCCCAGTAGCGGCCCTTGTACGGCTTGGTGCCATGGAACTCGTACGACACGTCGCCGCCCGGCTTCGCCGCTGTCAGATTGTCGAGCTGGTACCTCCTTCCTGTGCCGTCCTCGACGTGCGAATAGAATGCCTCAACGTATTCCTCATCGTACGGCGAATAGATCGGATTCCACGTCCACTCGTCGCTCTTGGTGTAGAACAGAATCGTGTCGTGGATGTGGCCGTGAATCTTCCGGCCCTGCTTCGTGTCGCTGTGCGCGCTGCTCCGTTTCCAGATGATCTCGCTGCGGAAGTTCTCGGGGCCGAACACGCCATCGAGGAGGACGTTCAGATAGCGGGCCGCTGTTGGATCGCAATGCAGGTAGAGTGAGCCGGTCGGTTTCAACACCCGCCGCAACTCCACGAGGCGCGGTGCCATCATGGCGAGGTAGGCCAGCATGTCGCTGTCGCCCACAATCATGCGGAGTGCCTGTAAGACCTCCGACACCTTGCCGCCGCTCTCGACTACCGCATGGTACGTGGCTGAGGACTGCTCATTCCACTCCCACGTATCCTCGAATGCCTTAATCTGCGCAGCCGCTCTGGAGCCGTCCTGCTCTGCAAACAACACGTTGTAGTTCCGCGCGCTGTTGAAAGGAGGATCAAGGTAGACGAGGTCTACTGACTCGTCCTTCCCGTGTCGGCGAAGCACGTCCAGATTGTCGCCGTAATACAGCAGGTTCTTCGGCATGCTGCCGCAAATCTTGCGACTTGAACCCGCCGTCGCCAGTCGCAGTCGCTAAATTGTCTCTGATAATGACTGACGAATTCCGCTACGACGTAGCCTTCTCCTGTCTCAGTGCTCACGAAGCACTGGCAGTGCGCGTCAGCGATGGTCTCACGGATCGCCTCACGACGTTCGTGTACACGCGCAGACAGGAGGACGTGATCGGACGCAACACGGATGGCGTCGAGGCCTTCAGCAATGCCTTCCGTCATGAAAGCCGAGTGTGCGTCATTTTGCACAGTGACGGATGGGGCAAGACCGGGTATACGCGCATCGAGGAAACGGCCATTAAGGAGCGCGCATACGAAGAAGGCTGGGAGTTCCTAATCGTAGTTTGCCTCGACGACACAAAGCCCCCTAAGTGGATCCCTACTACCAAGATTTGGTACGGCTACGCCAAGTTTGGCCACGCGGGTCTGCTCGCAACCATCGATAACAGAGTCACGGAGCTAGGCGGTCGCCCGAAACAGGACTCAGTGCTCGAGCGAGCCGCCCGGGCAGAGCGTGAGCGCGACTTCGACGAAAGGAAACAGTTATTCGGACGTTCGGTCGCGGGCTTCAACGCGGCACGGGACGAGATAACGCGCCTCGGTGAGTTACTAGCAAAGCGTGTCCAACAGCTCGGCGAGGTCTCACCTGGCTTGGGGCTGGAGTTCCTGAAGAATGACGCCAACTACCGCAGCTTCGCCGCATCAAGCCCTGGTGGGAGCTTCGTCCTTTACTGGCAACCGGCGTTTAGCAACAGCCTAACCAGCGCCGGTTTGTTGGTAGTCGAGTGGGGCGGACGATTCCTGTACTCACCGGGGTGGGGTGGCGGGCCGTCCAAACTGGCCAGCTTTGGCGTTACTCCGACAATCGACTACACGGATCGCGTTGTGTGGCAGGTGCCCAAGAAGGACGAGCCTCTCAGCTCAGAGGCTTTGCTGGACTACCTCTTTGAACGATTGCTCGACCGCCTGACCAGAAAGCCCACAAAGGGAGGCGTCAGCTTTTCAACGTTTGAGATCTGACCGAATCGCACGCGCCTGCATGTCTACCAGAGCATCGCAAAGAGGTGATGAAACAGAAACACGTAGCACACTCCTAGCGCCACCACCTTTCCCACGAATAGCGAATTCGTCGGCCAGTTTATCTCACGAGGCGCCTTGAACTCCGTATCGTGGCTGAGCCCCTCGTGTTCCTTGCGCCGATGAAAGACTCCCCATGCAATCGTGCCATATAGGGATTGGAGCACATCCAGCGCGAGCGCTCCAACAGCAAACGTCGCCGCCCACAAAAGCGTCCGGGGAAGCTGAATGCTGGTATCGGGACGAAAGACCCACACGACGCCGATAGCAGCGAACGCGAGTTGGCGAACCTTGTCGCTCGTGCTCCTGCTGTAATCGTCGTACGCGGCGCGAGCGTCCGCACGCTTCATGTCTTGCGCGTGATTAGCGGAGGGTGGCCTTTCGTTCCAGTGCTATCTGTGCCCGGGGGCGCAGGTTTGGGCTGGGTTGGCGCCGGCCTGGTGCTGGGAGTGGTGGTGGTGGGGTTCTTCGTTGACTTCTTGTCGCTCATTTGTACCGCGGGGTGGCGTTAGTTGAATCTAATGGCCAGCCTCCCGAGCGTACACATCGAGCAAGCGGATCACCCCTCCATGCCAAGGCGCTTATTTTGAGGGATGCCGACCGACGCCGAGCGCTGGAGATTCCTAGCCGACCACGCACTGACACTCCACACTGACGGCGGCGACTACGGCTACATGGTGCACTGGTGTCGCACAGCGGGGCCGGGACAGCCGCCGAAGTTTTACCCCGTATCCAATGGCAAGACCGCCGAGGAAGCGATAGACAGAGCCATCGCACGCTACAACCGAAAGCATGTAGTCTCGCCCTCGTCGGAGTTCGTCCAATCAGGAGTGGTGAGACTCCCTGTCCGAGGAACGATCAGTTAGTGGGTTGTCGTCATCGCTTCCTCGTGAACGACTGGGCAATCTTTCTCACCTGCGCCCGCTCAGCATCCGCTTGAGGAGACTCCGCGCGTGATGGTCGTCCGGGCCCACCGACCCGCTTCATAGGCAAATCGCTTCGACGGATACGAGGAGCACCATCACGACCGGCGTTCGGAATCCGACCCTTCTTAATCGAGGCCGACAGATGATCCGCCGTGAATCCGGACTCGCGTGCGGCTTGGACGAGAGTGAGAATCTCCTCGCCGTGAGCCGCCAGCGCGGCCTCAAGCTCCTGAGCTGCAAGCTCCCAGAGCTTCGCTGTGTTGGAATCGCCGTACTGTCGTAAGTAGTGCGCTCTTTCGCGCCACGTGGACGGCAACGCCTCGGGCATGATCGTGGTGATCTTCATGCCCTGTTAGTGTGGGCATGCCCTCTTAATCAAACTCCTCACCTGTTCGCGTTCCGACTGGCGGATCCTCACGAAGACTATTGATAAGACGATTGATGGTTGGATTCACGACAGAAGAAATCAAAAGGCCCACAAGCATGTAACCGCCTGTGAGCCTTTCACTTATTTAGCCATCGGGACGGCGGGATTTGAACCCGCGACCCCCTGAACCCCATTCAGGTGATAGGCTAAGCACTCTCGGCGACGCGCAACACCGTACCTCTCTCCGGAGTCCTCTCGGACCAAGCTAGCTCACTAATTTCCTTGGTCACGAACAGCTTCGAGTATTCCGGGCTACGCAGCAAGGCGTCGCAAATAGCAGGGTCGAATTGCGTGCCACGAAATCGTAGCAGCTCTTTGCGGACGGAGGTGGCATCAAGTGCCGCACGATACGGGCGATCGGTGGTCATGGCGTCGATAGTATCGGCGAACATGATTATCCTGGAGCCCAGAGGAATTGCCTCACCCTTCAAACCATCGGGATAGCCTGTTCCGTCCCAATTCTCGTGATGATTTCTAATAAGCGGAACAACATCCTTTAGTTGAGTAACCGTCGACGCCAGTTCAGCGCTCTTTATGGGATGCGTGCGCATTATGACCTGCTCTTCTGGCGTTAGTCTGCCGGGCTTGCTAAGAATTGGCCCAAACACTTCGTGAATCTTTCCGACATCATGTAGGAGCGCGGCGGCCGCAACCCGCTCTATATCTCTCTCTCGGAGGCCAACAGCCCTAGCAATAATCCGAGCCTTGTCCGCCACCCGTCGGGAATGACCAGATGTATAGGGATCGCGCGCTTCAATTGCAGCAACCATTAGCTCGAGCAATTCTCGATTTGTTTGCTCTAATTGCCAATTGACTTTATAAAGCTGTCGCAGTCCTAACAAAGGCACCGCGAGAACGAATGCGCCCGTCATTTTGTACTCTACATAGATCCAAACAAAGAAAAGGATAACTGGCAACGAAAGAAAGTCGTATGGGAGTGCGCCGAGTGTATTCTTCCGCCAAATTCTCCATGCGTTCTCCCCACTTACGATAGCAACAGCACCGCTCACACATATGGAGTTAACAACGAAAAAAACAAGAAACAGCGCGAATAACGAGATCGATCCCGATTGAGCAATGCTCGTCAACGCTTGCCCGCCAAGCGCGCCATAGGCAAGAATTGCGAGCGCCACAGCAAGCGTTTGCTGGGCCGTATTGAAAACGGTCTTGACGGGCTGTCTTTTGACAACGATCTGCTCGACGAAAGCAGAGCCCGCAACTGCAACGACGGTGACCCAATGCGGCGCTATTGCGGCGCTCGCGAGAACCGGAATGAATGACAGCGAGCCGCTGGTTTCGCGCGTCATCTTGTGACTGAGAAGATGAGCGAGGATGCTAATCAGACCGAAGGCAAATGCAGCTCTTGCGAATGGAGGAGAGAATTCCGGGTCTTGTAGATACAGTGCGACCCCCGCACCAATCGCGGCTATGCAAACAAGGGCGACGTATCTATTAATGCGACTCGGCATAAAGAAGGAGAAACCCCCGACCGCGGCTATGTCCAGATTTGCGTCTCTGGGAACAACCACGCCAACAAAGCCCTCATTTCGCGTCACCCCCCTAAAGCTCAGTCGCAATCAGCATCCGCTGAATTGCGCTACTAGGTTGGCTCCGCTCGTGTAACTAGGCTTGCCCGCTCAACTCGTCTCTTAGCCGGGCGGGGGTTTTTGTTTTCCTTTTAGGATCCGTGTTAAGGTTGAACTGCGCCCAATGATCCTTCTGCTTCACCAGGTCGTATCGACCCGCTTTCAATTCGCCTTCTATCCTTTCACCAAGCGGCGACTATTCGCCTGCCTGATCCACCCATCGATTCGTTGCGCTCAACACGGCCAGAGCGCTCGCCGTCTCCGCGCTCCCCTTGATCTCGCAATTCCCCACCAGCAACTGGCTCTCACGGCCGTTCCGCACCGTCACACCCACGAACACATACTCTCGCTCAAAGGCCTCCAGCACCTTCACTCCCTCTACCGCCAGCTGTCCTTCCCTACCCTCGGCCGAGCCGATCGCGAATACCGCAGCACGCGCGGCCAGATCGAGACGGGACCTGTCCCCCTCGATTCCGTGGGCTTCACCAATGTAGGACTCCTCTCCCTTCCTCAGCGTCACACGGCAGGAAACTCCCTTGCTCCGGGACCCCCTGACCTCCACATCCTCGAAGTACAACCGCCTGCCCGTATACTTCCTCACCCCACCCTCGGGGGTCGCGCCCACCACGAACTGACTGCGCGGGGTCGGATGCGCGGCCTGCGGCTTCGGCTTCGCCTCGCTCGTTATCGCTACCGAAATTTTTCGATGATCCACCCGCATCGCCAAATGCGCCATCAGCGCACTCTCGATGTTCCGGACTACCTGCTTGGGCGTGAGCTCTGCGGTGGTGAGAACATGGATCTGCTCCACCGCCCCACTCTCGCTCTCTATGATCTTTGCGGAAACGACCCCCGGCAGCGTGAGGATCAGCTCCTCAGCACGCTTGATGGGTAGTACGCTGCCGGCAATGTTGTTCAAATTCAATTGTATGCAGGGATTCGATGCGTGGTTACCGCAGGTGGCCA
>JALYZH010000006.1 GCA_030948945.1 Gemmatimonadota bacterium
GCTTCACACCGCAACTTCGATGATTTGATCCGCGGCCGACACCCTCTTGGCATCGTCTGCGGCCAGCAACCAGCCTTCGATCGCTTCGCGGATGTTGGACCGGAGTTCGTCCATTGTTTCGCCCTGTGAAACACAGCCTGGCAACGCCGGAACCTCCGCCCAATAACCGCCCTCTTCGGCCGAGTGAATAAGCGCCCGCAAGGTCATATTCGGATCATACCCGAGCTTGACGCATCCGACAACCTCCGCAGGAGCAGCTCGCTAATCGTTTTCCGAAGGGCGAAATGCGTCTCCTTGCCGTCAACCCCCGGGGGTCTTCGAGGTTTCAAGGCTCAATGACAATCCGGCATTGTCTGGGAAGCTGTTCATCGTTAGGATTCGAGCGTGAGTCTTGCGGAAATGAAAACGGCTGTGGATGCGTTATCCCCCGAAGAACTCGCCGAGCTTGCTGCGTTTGTTCGGGAGCGGGATCAAGCCGCTTGGGATCGCCAGATTGACGCGGACGTTGCCGAAGGAGGCCGCCTTCAGAGCGTCGTCAATGAAGTTGACCCGATATCCGTGTCGGCCGCCTTCGGGATATGCCGTGATCGGTAAGACGCCGCTACATTCGTTGAAACCATGTCGGGTCTGGACTTAAGTTGGGAACTCTGAGGCGATTCTTTTTTATTCTCGTCTTGTTCGTTCTCGCTGGCGCGGCGGGCGTTTACGTCGATTGGATTTGGAAACGGCCGCTTTCGCCGCGGGGTGGCCGCTACTTCTTTGATCGGCTGGAACTGGCGGTGCCCTCGTTTCGGCAGGGCGATGAAAAGTGGAGTGACGATGCGCTGGGCGGTGTGCCGGAAAATGGGACGCTCGGCAGCGCCGGTTGCGCGGTCGCTTCCGCCGCGATGGTCTTTCAGTTCTACGGCATCAAGGTCGATCCGCAGCAATTGAACTGGTTCCTCACCGCCACCGACGGATACACCGAGCAAGGATGGCTCTACTGGGACCGCGCCGCGTGGTGGGCGCCGGAGCGGGTCCGGCACGTCTACGAAGATCTGCCGTCGTACGAGCTGATCGATTCGAATCTGGCGCGAGGCAACCCGGTGATCGTGCGGATTCGGTTGGGAAATGGCGTCACGCATTTTGTTGTCATCGCTGGCAAGGAGGGATTCGATTATCTGATTCGCGATCCCGGTGCCGGCGCGAGCAAAGGTTTCTACCCGTTGCGAGAGCTCGGCAGCGACATTGAGGCGCTTCGTTTTTACGAGCGAGTGACCCCAGGCGATTCGCGGGTGGCGACTGGGAACTGAGCAACCAGATGAATTATCCGGCCTGGTCGCGTGCCCGGGTGGTTAGCTCTTAGTGCCCGCTCCTTGATCCAGCCGGCGCACCGCTGCTGAGGCCTGGTCCAATGGCATAACGCCGCATTGTCGTTAACGGCGGACGCCGCAGCGCGGCGGCCTACCCAGTCTATGGACACCGATCTCTGACCTCTGATCTCCGTCAGAGCCGGCGGCACAGCGCCGTGCCTGCAGTCTCGCCTACAGTTTGCCCATTACCAGCAGGATGATCAGGATGACGAGGAGCAATCCACCGGGGCCATAGTACATGCCGCCGCCGCCGTAAAAACCGCCACCGAGGGCGAGGATCAAAAGAATGATTAGGATGATTCCGAGAGTGCTGATTGCGAGTGTGCGACGAGCTAGCTTCATGCACGGTGATTCTCAGAAGCGCGGCCCCATGTCAATGCAATCCGCGAAGCTGGACTCATTGGGTCCTGGGCTGCGTCGCCATCACGGCGCGGGTGAGCTACTGACTGGAGGGCTCGCGTTTGTCGGGCCCTGCTCTTTGATCCATCGCTCGACGCGCTCCTGAAGCAGGTCGAGCGGCATGGCGCCGCCGTCCAGCACGACGTCGTGGAATTTCTTAATGTCAAACTTCGGGCCGAGCTGGGCCCTGGCTTCATCGCGTAGTTTGCGAATCGTGAGCTGGCCCATTTTGTAGGCGAGGGCCTGGCCGGGCCAGGCGATGTAACGGTCGGTCTCGGTCTGGGCCAGGGCGTCGTTCACGTCGTTGGCGTGCATGAAGTCGATGACTTTTTCGCGGGTCCAGTTCTTGTCGTGAATGCCGGTATCGACGACGAGGCGAACGGCGCGAAAGAGCTCGGAGTTCAGCCGCCCGTAGTCGGAGATGGGATCCTTGTAAAAGCCGATCTCCTTGCCGAGCTCCTCGGAATAAAGCGCCCAGCCCTCGGCATAAGCGGAGTAACCGCCGCGGAGCCGGAATTTCGGAATGCCCTGCAACGTCTGGGCGATGCTGATCTGCATGTGATGACCGGGAACGCCTTCGTGATAAGCGACCGCTTCGTCGAGGACCAGGGTGCGCTTGGTTGGGTCAGCGACAGCAACGACCACACGACCCGGCCGCTTCCCGTCCGGCGTGCCCGCGACGTAATGCGTCGCCTCGGCCTTCGCGAAGTCGGGGATCGGCTCGACGGTTACCGGTGACTTCGGGAGCAGGCCGAATAACTCGGGCAACTTCGGCTGCATTTGGTCGATGTATTTTTTAAAATCATCCACGATCTGCTGCTCACTTTGCGGCTTCCACTTCGGGTCGTTGTTGATCGCGGCCCGGAAGCTGGCTAGGTCCTTCTTACCCTGCGCCTCGGCCAGCTTCGTCATCTCCGCGGTGATC
>JALYZH010000232.1 GCA_030948945.1 Gemmatimonadota bacterium
CGCTGACCGACGATCAATGCAATCTCACTATCGGCGCCCTCAGCGTGGATGCCGCCGATCCAAACGTTCTGTTCGCAGGAACCGGCGAATACAATGTCAACAGTTGGGGCTGCGGGATTCTCCGCTCCATCGACGGAGGAACAAGTTGGACTCAGCTTGGTGCGAACGCCTTCCGAGTCACCTCTGGGGGACTCCCGTACGGTTCAGCGTCGTTCGGCAAGATACTTGTCAGCCGGCCGCCGGGCGGCTCGGTGTCGAACACGGTGTTGATCGGCGCCAGCAACGTCGCCGTTTTCCGTTCGCCTGATGGCGGCAGTACCTGGAGTAGAGTGCTCCCGGGAGCCACGGCCAGCGTTGTCGCACACCCCACTCAAGCCGGGGTCGTGTTCGCCGGTAATAGCGACAACTTCACCGCGAGTCGACGTGGCATGTACAAGTCAACGGACAACGGTGCCAGCTGGACACAGCTGCCCGCATTGCCGGGAGTGAACGTCGACGATCTCGACAGGATAGAATTGGCGACCACCACTGCCGCTCCCAATCTCGTCTATGCCGCAGCTGGCAAGGGGGGTGTCGGATTGGTTGGGTTGTTCGTATGGGATGATGCGGCGGGAACATGGACACACCTTGCCGCCAGCGGCCTGAACAGCGGCGCATACCGCGACGATTTCGGGACGCAGTCCTGGTACGATCTCGCGATTGCGGTCGACCCTCGCAACGCGAGCCGGGTTTACCTCGCCGGTATTCGCGCATTCAGGTCGGACGATGGCGGCGCCTCATTCCGCCCGATGGGCTCGGAAGTCCACGTCGATTGGCACTCGATCACCATCGACCCTCGCAATCCCGATATCCTGTACGCCGGCACCGATGGCGGAGTATTCGTCTCCACGGATAACGGCAACAACTGGGTGAGTCGCAACGCCGGGCTCACGGTAACCCAGTACTACCCGGGAATTTCCTCGACTCCAAATGGCTCCCAGATTATGGGCGGGTCGCAGGACAACGGCACTCACGTGTACACCGGATCGATGTTCTGGAACGGGTTCCTGGGAGGAGATGGCGGTTACACGGCCATCAACTACAGCAATCCCGACATCATCTATGGCGAATCGCAATGGGACTCGAAGGGCGGGGGCGCGTTCATCATACGTTTCGACGGGACCACATCCACGAAGCGAACCACCGGGATACAGACGGGCGATCGTGCGTTGTTCCTGCCGCCGTACGTGATGGATCCGGTTACTCCGACCACGCTCTACTTCGGGACACAGCGCCTTTACAAGACCACCAACGAAGGCACTCTGTGGACTGCGCTCAGCGGGGATCTGACGAAGGGCAGCGGATACATCACGACGATCGCTGTCGCGAAGATCGATCCCCGCACGATCTACGTCGGCACCAGCGACGGGATGGTCAACGTGACCCGTGATGGTGGGGCGACCTTCACTCCGAGCACGACGGGCCTGCCCAACAGGTACGTGACGCGCATTGCCGTCGATCCTTCCGACGGAGCGCACGCGCTGGTCACGGTCTCCGGCTTCGCGACCGGACACGTCTTCGAGACGAAGAATGGGGGCGCGGTATGGACGGACATCAGCGCGGGATTGGTTGATGCTCCGGCGAATGCCATCGTCTTCGTTCCGGGAATTGGGATAATGGTCGGCACGGATGTCGGCGTGTTCCAGGCGGCTAGTCCCGGAGCGAGCTGGGTCGCCGGGCCCGCGGGCATCCCGAACGTCATCGTGCAGGATCTGATTTACGCTCCCGGCGCGAACCTGCTTCTCGCAGGCACATACGGCCGGGGGATGTTCGCCCATACGGTGGGCGGCGATGCCCCAGTCCTGCGCGGCGACGTCAACGGCGATGGAAAGCTGGATGCGTTCGACGCGCTGCTGATTCAGCAGGCGCTGGTCGGGTCGCTGCCGGTGTCCACCGTCGTTTATCCGCGCGGTGATGCTGATTGCAACTTTGCGATTCAGTCAGCGGATGTTGTCTACGTGCTTCGCACCGCAGTCGGATTGAGCTCGCCGGGGGTGTGCGTCAACACGGTGAAGTAGGACCCTCACACTCACGATGAACGCACGGCCGCAGGCGGCTGTTCATCCGCGGAAGCGCCGTAACTATATGGCACGGGGACATCCAGCAATCGCAGGTACACTCCCACCTGCGCGCGGTGATGCGCAGCGTGCGTAATGAACGCGGTGCGGAACACATTCACACGGGGCGCCTCGAGAAGGATGTTATCCCCGATGCGCAGTGTCCATATAGAGCGCGCTTTGCCCCACGTCAGTTGGCGGAGTACGCCTCGCAGCTGCGCGCTCAGCTCGTCGAACATCTTCACCCGTTCCGCGCTGCTCGCCAGCTTGGGTTCCTCTGGACGCTGTGTCTTTCCGTCGAATTCGTCCTGCGTCAGCATCATCAATCCGAATCCGGGAAGCTGGGCAAGGTGGGTGGCGAGCTGACCGAGCGATCTCGATTTTTCGTGGGGACGATAGTCGTCGTGGCCGTTCGGAACCCGCTCGAGCATGCGCCGGGTAGTAGCCAATTCGCCGTCGAGATCCGCAAATAACACGGAGAGTGGGGACTCCGTCTCGAGGCGGGATGGTTCTGCAGTAGTCGTAGTCATGGTTTTCTTGGTTTGAGACTGGAAGAGGAATATATAGGCCCGCGGCCCCAAGCCGGCCCGCCGACCGCCCCTGGCAGGTAGTCTTCAGTTGTAGTTCTTTTTTCTTCCCCCAACGACCGCCAAGATGCGCCCAGTTCTCTCCCGCTTCAGTCATTGCTCCACCTACGTCGCCCTCTGCCTCGGATTCCTCGGCTGCGTCAAGACGGAGTCAGGAACGACGACCGCGTCGAGCACCCCAGCCTCCACGGTGGCCTCCAGATCGAATCCCGCCTTCGCGCGGTTCGTCGACACCTACTTCGACTCGACGTATTCCTTCGCTCCTTCGCAAGGCAGCGCCGCCGGCTTTCACCAGTACGACAACAAGGTCGAGGACCTCTCGGCCGCGAATTTCACCCGCCGCATAGCGACGCTCCACTGGCTCCAGCAACGGCTCGACTCGATCCGGTCGGCTTCTCTCGTGCTCGACGACTCGATCGACGCCGCGATGATCGAT
>JALYZH010000275.1 GCA_030948945.1 Gemmatimonadota bacterium
GGTGCGGCGATGCCGTCAACATAGTTCCGATCGTGGCCAAGCTGGCGGAATCGGTGAGCAACATGGATCTGCGCATTCTCGCCCGCGACGAGAATCTGGACATCATGGATGCGCACCTCACCGGCAAATCGCGTTCGATTCCGATCGTCATTCTGCTCAACAAGAAATTCGAGGAGTGCGGATGGTGGGGACCGCGCCCGCGAGCGCTGCAGAAGTGGGTGATTGAGAAGGGGATGACGCTGCCGAAGGACGAGCGCTACAAGGCGATCAGGACCTTCTACGCGCGGGACCGCGGGCTAACCACGATGGAAGAGATCGTGTCGATGCTCGAGCACTGCTGCAAGAAAAGTCTGGAGCCCGCGGGCCAGAGTCATTGAACTGCACCCGTTCAGCTGCAGTGGATCTCTAAGTCGCGCTTTGAAGCCTGAGAGTGAACGTCGACCCTTTCCCGATCTCGCTCGTAGCGCCGAGCGAGCCTCCCATCGCCGTGGCTAGTCGCCGGCTGATTGGCAGACCGAGGCCGGTGCCGTTCGTGACGGCGCCGCTCGCCTTGAGCTGCACGAAGGGCTGAAAGATGGCTTCGAGCTTGTCGGCCGGCACGCCTTTGCCACTATCGATCACGCGAATCGCGATGCTTTCCGGCTCCCGCTGGCACTCGAGGGTGATGCTTCCTCCGCGGTCGGTGAACTTGATCGCGTTGGCCAGGAGGTTGAGCATGATCTGTTGCAGCTTGGCGGCATCCGCGTTGGCGACAAGCGACGAATCCGCACAGCGGTAGTCGTAGTTCAGCTCTTTCTCCTCGAGCTGCGCGCCGACCAGGCCTTCCATGTGCACCAGCACTTCGTGCACGACCGTCGGATGCAGAGCTACATCGATGGCCTGTCCGCTCTCGACCTTGGCGAAGTCGAGGATCGTCGCGATGAGCCCGAGCAGGTGCTGTTGGCTCTGTTGTATGCGCTGCAGGTAGCGCCGCTGCGGCTCATTGAGCGGCCCGTGGATCTCGCGCTCGAGCAGCTCGGTGTAGCCGAATATCGCCTGCAGTGGCGTCCGGAACTCGTGACTCAGAAGCGCGAGGAAATCGGATTTGATGCGGTTCGACACCTCTGCTTCCTCGCGCGCCTTGCGCTCGCTTCCGAGGAGCTCGTCCTTGAGTCGATTCGCCGCGGCGAGCTGGTTCGTCCGGGACGTGACGCGAAGCTCGAGGTCGCGATTGAGCTCGCGCACCGAGCTCTCTGCCTGCTTTCGCTTGGAGATATCGCGTACGACCCAGCGATAACCCGAGACGCTCTTGTCCCTGCCAGCCATTCGCCCGATTGAAACCGAGGCGTCGGTGAGTGCACCCCTACGCGATCGGAGACGTATCTCCCAGTCGTCGGATCGCTCCGAGCCGCACAGCTGATCGAGCTGGTGGCGGTAGGCTTTGCGCGCCTTCTCCTCGAAAAAGCTAGGGAGCAGTTTCCCGGTGAGAAACTGGCTGGGAACACCGAGCAGCTGGCTGGCCGCCGCGTTCGCTTCGTGAATGATCCCCTGAGAGTCTGTCAGGAAGCAGGCATCGGGCCCGAGCTCGAAAAGCTCGAAATACTTTTGCCGCTCGCGATCGATCGCATCTCTCGACGCAAGCAGGTCCGCGTACTGCGCGCCGCTCGTGTCGCGTGTCTTTCGCGGTGCTTCACGCGCGTCAGCAACCGTGCCGTGCTGCTGGGGCTCCATCATCTCCAACGCCTTTTGGTGAGCGGTGCGGTCTCAGATGACGAGCATGCAACTCCAGGGCCTAACTATCCCGGTGGTATTCCCTCCCATGGGAGAGAAAAAAAACGACGAGACACGGTGAAAACCGTGCTTCGCTCATTTCCGTCCCGGCTGGGTCGGTCAGTGGCCGCTCAACTCGTCCCGCTCGATCTCCGTCCGCCACGAGATGCCTCTCCGCCTTTTCTCCCAGCTACGCGCGCCTCTTCACTGGTGAATTCGTGCGCGGTTCCTTTCTGGTGCGCTGCGCGTCCACCTTTCGCCGCGATCGCGCGCTGCGCCTGGGGATCCATCGCTGCGAATCCACGCGGCGTCTTGCGGATGGTGCTCGTGGCCCGCGATTCTCCTCCGCTGTCATTGCGCCCGCTCATTCCCCCGCTTCCACTCCCGCCCCCGCTTCCACTCCCGCCGCTACTGCCTCGGCTTCGCTCCTCCATCCTTTCGTCTTGGTTGTTGCGCTCGTCTGCCATTATCGGTCTCCCGCCGCGATATTCGTGTTGAATTGACGCCGCTGCCTGACGTGCGCCGCGCGAGGCGGTGGGCTGGTCGGAGCGAAACGGTCGTCTGCCGGATATTTTGATGCGCAAGCGTCAGGCCGTAATTTGTAGGGGAGGAAGAAATCCGGCTCACGGCGGCAATTGTGGATTTCTTCCCTTCTCACATGTCTGTGAGCGTTTATGTTAAGAGCGGTGGCAAAAACACCCCGAGGTGGTCAGTGAATCCAGTCGAAGCCGAGACGCTGTCGAAGATC
>JALYZH010000299.1 GCA_030948945.1 Gemmatimonadota bacterium
CATGGGGGAGAGACCGAGGCCGTCGAGACCTATCGCGGCATGACCGTCAAGGTAGAGCTGCACGACAAGGTGCGGTTGGAAATCGGCGTGTCGGACCCATTCGTCCAGCCCACTGTAAAGGCCATCCTCTCGGCTGGAGCGACGGGTGAGGTTGGCGACGGTAAGATCTTCGTGCTTCCGGTCGAGAAGGTGTACCGCATCCGCACCGGGGAAGAGGATCGGTCAGCCGTGACGCCCGTAACGGGTGAGGAGAGCGAGGTCTAGTTGCTGGGCCCCGAGTCTGGTCGTCGGAGATGCAGACCGCTAAGATAGGCCCAACCTCAGAGGATTCCCGCTTTTGCGCTTATGGTTTGTACTGTTGACTGTCGTGGCGATTGCCACGGCCTGCCAGCCTCCGAAGCACGTTGAGCCGCCAAAACCGCGCGTGGTTCACGACACTGTTGCCGTCCGGGATCCCGAACAGGACAAGCGAATTGCCCGTCTCGAACTCCAGGTTTTTGCCAAGGACGCGCAGATCGAGGACCTTCAGACGAAGCTCGAGGATACTCGCGCAGAAGTAGTGCGCGGGATGGCGAAGCTTCAGTCGGTCGCGAGCCGGGCCCAGGCGGCGTCAGCCATGGCGGAAGCGGAAGTCGCTCTCCAAACAATGAAATCCGGGTCCCAGGACGAGCCGCCCGAAGCCATCCAGGTCACGCGACTCGTTCGACAGGCCGCGACCGAATTCAACAAGCAGAATTATGGCGGCGCGCTCTACCTGGCGAATCAGGCGAAGACGCTATCGTCCTCGTATCGCGGGCGGCTGTCGGCTACTTCTCGCGAAAACGCACGGCCGGGGGAGACAGCCTTCGCCGTTCCCCTCAAGCTCGTGACTACGACGCGGGGCAATGTTCGTGGCGGTCCGGGTACCAACTTCCCGATCGTCTTCGCAGCGGATTCCGGCACCACCCTGACGGGTTTTTCCTACGCCGACGAGTGGATTCGAATCGCTGACAACACGGGACGCGGCGGCTGGATCTTCCGCTCGCTCGTGTCCCGACCCTGATCAGCTTCCGGTCTTGGCCAGCCTGCGGGCGCGGATAGCACGATCGCGCCCTTCTCGTTTCGCCTGGTAGAGCGCTTCATCGGCGATCGAGATCAACGCCTCGGCGTTGTCGGCGTCCTCGGGGAACGATGCGACGCCAATGCTCAGCGTCATCTTCCGACCCATGAACTTCTTGGCCGCAACGCGCGCTCGAATGTGCTCGGCCAGCTCCAGCGCGTCGGTGGCACCGGTGTTGGGCATGAGGACGACGAACTCCTCGCCACCGTAGCGGGCGACGCAATCCTTCGGTCGCGCCGATTCACGCATGATGTCCGAGATCGTCTTCAGCACTTCGTCGCCGGCCGGGTGTCCGAACGCGTCGTTGTACTGCTTGAAGTGATCGACGTCGCCGACCAAGACCGAGAAGCTCTTGCGCTCGCGCTTACACCGGGCTTCTTCTTCGTCGAGTCGCTGCATCAGCGACCGATGGTTGTCGAGACCGGTCAGACTGTCCGTGGTTGAGAGCAACTCCAGCTCCTCGTTCTTCTTGCGCAGCGTCTCGTGGATCAGGTCGAGCTCCCGCCGTCCTTCACGCAGGCGCGATACCATGTGATTGAAGACGTCGGTGAGGTACCCGACTTCACCGCCACCCGGCGCTTCGGGCAAATCGACCGCGAGGTCACCGGCTGCGACTTCTCCCGCTCCCTTCGTCAGGCGATCGAGAGGGCGAGCGATCAGGAGACCGAGGCGGTAGGCGGTCGCCGCGACGAGCACGAGGAGAAGTGCGATGACGAGCATCGCGACATCGCGAAAACGGCGGACCTGCCGAAAGGCGGACTCCGCCGATACTTCCGAGATTACCGCCCAATTCACCTGCGGGACACGCTCGAGCGTGCCGATGACGTCGCGACCCTTGAAGCTGGTGTACGCGAACGGCGTGCGGCCGCCATCGAGGAGCTTTTTCATCGTGGGAGGCTGCATCCGCGTTCTGACGAGGACCGAGGTCATGGCCTGAGAGCCGGCGATCGGATACCCCTTGGCGTTGACCAGATAGATCGCCCCGGTACCATCAGGTGCGAACGAGCGAAGCAGCACTCTCACGGGCGTCAGGTTGAGCTCCGCCGCGAAGGCGCCGATCAATCGTCCATCCGCGCGCTGGACCGGAACCGCCACCACCAGCTTCGCCCTCTTCGATTTCTCGTCCCAGTATGCGTCGCCCACGATCTGGCTCTCGGCGCGCAGCGTTGACTGCCAATCGGCCGGAAGTCGGATCTGGGTGATGTCTCCGCTGCTCGCCACCACGGTTCCATTCAGGTCCAGCACCATGAGCTGATCGAAATCGCCGAACCGCTCGTGCAGCGACAGGAGATAATCACGGAGCCGTCCCTCGGCCTGGGAAGAGGGGAGAACCACCGGGCCACGAGGAGCTGACTTGGACGGACGGTCCAGAGTGCGAGTAGTCGTCTTGACGGGACGCTCCAGCGTGTTGGCGACTTCGTCGGAGCCGGCAAAGACGCGGAGATCGTACAACCGCTCCCTCAGCCAGACCCCCGTTGCGCGGGCGCTCTGCGCGCTCTCCGACAGGAGATCTTCGGTGATTTTCTTCTCCAACGCCCGGCGATTCTGTCCGTAGGAAATTCCCAGCATCACGCTGGAGGGGAGAAGTGCGGCGGCAACAGCGAATGCGAGGATCCTGCTCCGAATGCTCTCGAGTCGAGGGAAGGGGAGATATTTGGCGCGCGCACGCGGAGTTGCCGCGTTCACGGCCGGAGCGGGCCGGATCGGTGTGACACCATCTGGGGACGTGGGCATCGTCTAAAGACGATTTATCCCCCGTTGAGCTACCAGTGAATGTGCGGCTGAGCCGGAAAAAAAGTCCGGCGAAAGATGTTTCCAAATTCGAGCCCGGCCGGAAACGTTTGTCGCCGCCACGGTCACAATTATGCTCCGATTCTCCCGACCGCCCCAAGCTCAACAGTAGTTCAGTACTAACTCTTTGAAACGTAAAGACTTAGACTCTCAGCCTGAGGTTGATTTCCATTGTCGAAGGCTGTACATTTACGGCTACCACAACCGAAGGCACTCTTGTCCTCCCGCCCTCGCCTCCGAAACAGAAGCACAGACTCCACTCAATGACGGCTCCGAACAACAGAGAGCGCATCCTTCCGCGCCTCATTCACGAAGAAATCAAAGAATCGTTCATCAATTATTCGATGAGCGTCATCGTTTCTCGCGCCCTGCCCGACGTGCGCGATGGACTCAAACCCGTGCACCGGCGCGTTCTTTACGCGATGAACGAGCTCGGCCTCGTTCCGGGCCGCCCCTACAAGAAATCCGCGACCGTCGTCGGTGACGTGCTCGGAAAGTATCATCCGCACGGCGACCAGTCGGTATATGACGCGCTCGTGCGCATGGTGCAGGATTTCTCGCTGCGCTATCCACTGGTCGATGGCCAGGGAAACTTCGGCAGCGTCGATGGCGATCCCGCTGCGGCATACCGGTACACCGAATCGCGGCTCACGCGCGTCGCTGTCGAAATGCTGGCGGACATCGACAAGAACACCGTCGATTTCGCGCCCAATTTCGACGACAGGCTCCTCGAGCCGAAAGTTCTTCCCTCGGCGATTCCGAATCTCGTGGTCAACGGATCTTCGGGCATCGCCGTCGGCATGGCGACCAACATTCCGCCGCACAATCTTCGCGAAGTCGTCGCCGCGATCACCGCGCTCATCGACAATCCGGAGATGACGGCGACCGAGATCAGAAAACTGATCAAGGGTCCCGATTTCCCGACCGGCGGCTACATCTACGGCCGCGCGGGGATCAAGGATTACCAGGAGACAGGCCGCGGTCGCATCGTGATGCGCGCCCGGGCCGTGATCGAGGAGAAGGAATCTTCGAGCAAGTCGCAGATCGTCGTTACCGAGCTCCCGTATCAGGTCAACAAGGCCAAGCTGATTGGCGACATGGCCGAGCTGGTGAAGGCGGGGAAGCTCGAAGGGATCTCCGCGCTCCGCGACGAATCCGATAAGGACGGCATGCGGGTAGTGATCGAGCTCAAGCGCGATGCGATTCCTCGCGTAGTGCTCAACCAGCTTTATAAGCACACCGTGATGCAGTCGACTTTCGGCGTCATCATGCTGGCGCTCGTGCCCGATCCACATACGACGCAGCTAGTGCCCAAGGTGATGCCGCTGAAGGACGTGCTCCAGCACTACATCGAGCACCGGCACCAGGTCGTAGTGCGTCGCACGCAGTTCGAGCTGGACAAGGCGCTCGAGCGCGAGCACATCCTCGAAGGCCTCAAGATCGCCGTCGACAACATCGATGCGGTGATCAAGCTCATTCGCGCGGCCGAGGATACGCCGACGGCGAGCACGCAGCTGCAGAAGCGGTTCAAGCTCAGTGAGAGACAGGCCGAGGCGATCCTCAACATGCGCCTGGCGAAGCTCACCGGTCTGGAGATCGAGAAGCTCGAGGCCGAGCTCAAAGAGGTGCTCGCTTTCATCAAGGAGATGAGGGAGATCCTCGCCTCCAAGCCGCGTCGGCTGAAGATCATCCGTGACGAGCTGCAGCAGGTCTCCGACAAGTACGGTGACGAGCGTCGCTCCGAGATCACCAGCGACGAAGGCGAGTTCACAATCGAAGACCTGATCGCCGAAGAGGACATGGTCATCACCATCTCCCACTCCGGCTACATCAAGCGCACCTCCGTCTCGACCTATCGCAAGCAGCGCCGCGGCGGACGCGGTCTCAGCGGGCAGGGCCTGAAGGACGAGGATTTCATCGAGCGTCTCTTCATCGGCTCGACGCACGACTACATCCTCTGCTTCACGGATGACGGGCGGTGCTTCTGGCTGAAGGTGCACGAGATCCCGCAGGCGGGTCGCGCTGCCAAGGGAAAGCCGATCGTCAACCTGATCAACGTTTCGCCCGAGACCCAGGTCAAGGCGATGGTTCCGGTGCGCGAGTTCTCAGAGACGCAGTTCCTTCTTTTCTGCACCAAGAACGGAACGGTCAAGAAGAGCGCGCTTTCTCAGTACTCGAACGTCCGCCAGACCGGAATCAAGGCGATCAAGATCGACAAGGACGACCAGCTGATCGATGTGCAGGTTACGAGTGGCTCAAACGACATCGTGTTGGCAACTCGTCACGGTTTGTCCGTGCGATTCCATGAGATGGATGTGCGCGAGATGGGGCGCGACACAACCG
>JALYZH010000307.1 GCA_030948945.1 Gemmatimonadota bacterium
GAACGATTTCGGCCGGCGCAATCCCGAGAACGTCGCGGGCGACGACGGTGCCGGGGCTCACCGTATCATCGACGACGAGCACCGCCATGTCGTGACGTCGCGGGCCGTAGACCCACACGAGCTCTCCGTCTTCCAGCAGCCGCTTGCGCGCGTCCGAGGGGTGGAGTCTTACGAGCGGGCCACGCTCCGGATCACCGGGCCGCGTAGCTATGTATCTGGAGACCATCAGCCAAGGCTGAAATCCTTCCATCATGCATCGAGTCTCATCGGCTCCACTGGCGCGGTAGCGCTACCCACAGCGACGTAGCCGTGATCATGCCGGATTACGAGACGCCTCCGCCAGAGAGTATCGAGCATGCGCTCGGCGACTTCACGTGAAAGGCCGGTTGCATCGGCGACGTCAGCGCTGACGCCGGCGCCGAGCTGCGAGATGATCTCCCATGCCTTTCTCTCGTCGACGTCGACGATGCCGACCAGGCGCGACCCGCCGTCTGCATGCTGCGTGACCAGCGCAAGCTTGTGTCGCTCGAGTACCGCCTCGATGGCATCCATGTGCGATTCGCTGATGCCGCGAAACAGAAAGTAGACCTCACGACGCGGAGCATCGAGGCTCACGTACTGCAACAGCAGCTTGGCGACGATCTCGTCGGCGCAGGAGAAGTCGAGCAGCCCAACGTGTGAGAAGTCGATGACTGTAAGGGCTCGATCGCCAATCCGATCCAGCTCGTGCTCTATCTCGCATCTCACCGCGGCGCCCGTGGGACGAGTGACGAGGTTGGAGTAGAGCTCACAGACACTCTTTCGGAGCATCGAGCTGACATCGATATGGTTGATCACGCCACCCGCTCCGGGATCGTTATCTGCACCTGTGCACCTGGAAAATAGGAAAGGTCTTCGAGGAGAGGCTCGTCCTCATCCCAGTCTCCTTTGGGAAGCACCGCGATGCGCGCGGTGCCGCTCCGGATGGAGAGTTTCCCATCCCACGTTCCCACAAACTTGCGCACTCCCGCAAGGCCTTGACCGCGGCCCGGATCCCTGAACCGGGAGGCGCCACGCATTACGGTTTCTTCCAGCGCCAGGCCGTCGTCCCAGCGATCCCGCTTGACGAATCCGGGCGCCGACTCGAGGGATTGCCTGAATCCCACTCCCGGGTCGGAAACCGCGATCACGACCACCTTCCTGCCGCCCAACCGAACGCGCCATGTATAAGTCTGCACCGCGACCCACCCGCCACGACCGGCGTGCTCGACGATGTTCTGGCAGACTTCCGAGAGCGCCATGGTGAAGCGCATGGTGATCTTCGCGTCGAGATTCAGGTTCTTCACCAGCGCGTCCTGTGCCCGCTGTTGGATCTTGTCGACGACGTCGTGGACATCGTCGCTCTTGGAAATCGACGTGACTTCGAGCAGCACGCTGGTCTCCGCCGCCTTGGTGCTCTTCACCCGCCCCTGGATCTCGTACAGCTCAGCTGCGTGCTTGAAGAAATCCATGCGCGACCAGTAGTGGCTGACATTCTCGGCCTCGGGAACGTAGAGCACCGGACGCTCGGCGCGCGACTGAGCCAGGGCGAGCAGCGCCGTCAGTCCGTACGGAGATGCCCAGCGGGCGTGCCTCGTGTCGACGATGATCTTCTCGTCGAGCGGCAACGGCGCGACCTGATCCAGCACCAGCTCGAACGATTTGTCCTCGAGCGAATGTGGAACGTTGATGATTGTCGTCACTTGATGCTCAGTTCTCCGCGCAGGTACTCGGCAAGACCAGTGGCGCCGCGATGGTCCACGTTCCTGGCAGCCGCGTCGAGAGCGCGGTCAATTGCCACGTCTAACTTATCACCCGCGAGCAGCCGCGAGAAATAAGTTGCGCCCCAGACGTCGCCGCAGCCGGTGGGATCTCCGGGACCGGCGTGCTTCGGTAGCTTCGCCGGCAATTTTTCGGTGCGGATCGTGCCCGGCATCGCGCCAAGTTCAGGACCTCGAACGTCAGACAATCGCTCGAAGCCAGGGGCTGCAAAGTAGATGAGCCCGCGACTACCGAGCGTAATGGTTACCGACGAAACGCCGTTGGCGAAAGCCAAAGCAGCCAGTGTTGTGGGGCCGCTAGCAATCATGCTCATCTCCTCTTCATTGACCTGTATCAGATCGAAGCACCTGCACCACGCCGCTGGATTCGGCAGAGGCTGTAGAGTCCTCATTCCGTTCGGCTGCACCGCGAGCAGGAGAGAGTGGACGTCGCAGTAGATGGGACCGCGAAAATGCTGTCGAATCAGCTGAGCCGTCTCGAGATCGAGCTCGAACCCGCTGATCATGTTTATGTAGAGCGCGTCGAGATCCGCGAGCAGCGGCTTGAGGCCCAGCCAGCTCCAACCCGGAATGCCGCCACTGAGATGCTCGCAGCGACGTTCGTCGCTCTGGTAGTGCATCACCACGCGATTGTTGGGATGCGGAACTTCGATTGGAGCCGCGTCCGGAGCTGCGCGCTCGAGGCCCGCGACGAACTGACGCGCCGACTGCGCCAGATCACTTCCAACCTTCAGTATGGGGACGAACTCCCAGTCCGGGCTGAGAGCAGCCTCGAAGGCACCGAGGGCGTAGGTGATACCGCCCCATTCTTCCACGGGCGCATCACGAGGGTCGCGCCCGTGAATCACGTCCCAGACGAACGTCCCAATTACACCCACTCTCCGTTTGCGGGTCATGGACTTTCCAGCCGGATCATCAGCTAGAGCTCACCCAGATTCTGCATCTTGAACGTCGCTATCGCACCGACGACGCCGGCGGATAGCGGAAGCGCACCCGGCACAATGCGACACGCCTGTACGGCCGGCTTGAAGGCGCGACGTTTTACTTCGGCGCGAAGTGGCTGGAACAACGCGTCCCCCGCTTGAGTGACTCCACCGGCGAGCACTACGGTATCGGGGTTGAAGATGTTGAGGAGATTCGAGACTCCAGCGCCGAGGAAGCGCGCCGTCTCGCGGACGACTTCCCTCGCGACTGTATCGCCGCGCTTTGACGCTTCATACACGGTTTGCGCCGTGATCTTTTTTGGATCGCCGCCCACCATTTCGACGAGGATCGACTCGCCCTCGTCTCCGCGGAGCGCTTCACGCGCGCGCTCGGCGATAGCCGGTCCGGATGCGTACGCCTCCAGGCATCCGTAGTTGCCGCACTTGCAACGCCTGCCGGTAGAGTCGATTGTGGTGTGCCCGATCTCGCCGGCCACGTCGGACGCTCCGTGGTACAACTTTCCCTCGAGGATCAGGCCACCACCGATTCCGGTTCCGAGCGTCATTCCCACGACGTTGCGTCCGCCGACGGCTGCTCCGCACCAGAACTCGCCAAGCGTGGCGCAGTTCGCGTCGTTGTCCAGCGTAGCGTCGAGACTGACTCGCCTGGATATCTCATCGCGAAGTGGAAAATTCTTCCAGCCGAGATTAGGGGTCACTATCACAATGCCCTTGGCGCGATCGAGCGGGCCGGGTGACCCGATCCCGACGCCCAGGAAGTCCGATCGTTCCGCACCCGTCTCGGCCATCGTTTGAGCGATGACATTCTCGATCATCTCCGCGATTCGTTCCACGACCGCGCTCGCGCCACCCTCAGCCAGGGTGGGGCGCGTCTGCATGGCGATCTCGCGGCTCCCGTCGAGAGGCATCGCGCCCGCAACGATGTTGGTGCCGCCAAGGTCCACTCCGATGATGTAACGCTCCTTCACGCTCATACGGGCACCGGCGGGTTGAGGACTTCGATTAGCAAGCTCGAGACGTATTCCGGGCCGAGCTCGCGCATGCAGCGCCAGTGCGTGAGTGGACACCGTTGTGGACCATGCCGATGACAGGGACGACAGGGAAGCCCCTCGACGCCGGCCACCGCGTGACGTTCGGCGAGCGGGCCGAATCCGAATTCCGGAACAGTCGGTCCGAAGATCGTTAGAGTCGGTGTCCCCATCGCTGACGCAAGATGCTGCGGCGCCGAGTCGTTCGTCACTATCGCCTGTGCGCGGCCAATCAGCTCGGCGGAGGCAAGCAGCGGTAATGCGCCGACCGCGTTAATGACACGATTATGAGGAAGCGCCGCGGTAATCGCTTTGGCAATTGGAACGTCTGCCTTCGAGCCGATGATCGCGATTCGGAATTCGTCACTGAGCTTCTTCGCGAGCTCGACGTAATAGGGCCACCGCTTTGTGCCCCACGCGCTGCCGGGAGCGATGGCGACGAACGGGTCGTCGGGACCGCCATCCCGGTTGAGGAGAAGGTCGACAATGCGGCGCTCTTCGTCGGAAGGGTAAAGGCGCGGTCGAATCTGATCCGGCGTTGGTGGATCGGCACACTCCGCCATCGACAGCGACCAGAGTCTCTCCGAATGATGGCGGTCCGGCCGATACGGAAGCTGCCTGGTGTACAGCGCTCGTCCGGTGGAGCTTGCAAAGCCGATGCGTTCCTTCGCTCCCGTCATCATCGCGAGCAGTCCGCTGCGGAAAGATCCTTGCGCGAGGTACGCAACGCCGTACGGCCGCCTGCTGCGCAGCTGTCGAACGGTTTGCCACAGGCTGAGGCTCGCGCCGTAGGTCTGGCGCTTGTCGTACCTAATGACGTTGCGAATGTTGGGATTGTTCGCGAGAACGGCGGCGCCCTCGGGAGTTACCAGAACGTCGACTGCAGAACGCTTCGCAAGCTCCGCGATGAGCGGCGTCGTGAGTATGACGTCGCCGAGAAAGCTCGTCTGGATAACGAGCGATCCGCTCACTCAGTCAACCTGCAGCACCGCGAGAAACGCCTCCTGCGGAA
>JALYZH010000318.1 GCA_030948945.1 Gemmatimonadota bacterium
CGCGTCCCGTTTCGTCGACAACGTCGTCGCCGGCAAAGGCGCGTGAGCCGGGATCGATCATGTCCCGAATGGTGGCGGCGTGGCGTGCCTCGACCGACACGATCTTGCCGGCGATCGTCAGAAACTCAGCGAGCTTGAGCCGCTTGCCGGCGCCGTTGTAGCCGGCGACTCCGGTGTCCTCAAAAGTCTTTGCCTGCGCAAGCACGCTGTCGCGACGCGTGAAGTCGATCGAGCTGAGGTCGATCTCCGGAACCTTGATTCGAAGCACGCCGAGCGCCCGCTTGAAGAAGCGGCGGTGCTGCACTTCGTGAGCGCCAATGTCGCGCAGGATCTCGAATTCACCGGGCTTCAAGTCCCGAGGCGGCGACTTGACGATCGTCTCATAAAATGTTGCCTCGAGCGTCTCCACAGCGTACGCGTAATTCAGGACACCGAAGTCGTCCCCGAAATCGAGCTTGGGTTTTCCAACCGCGCCGAGTACGTGACATCCGGAAAGCGCCGATGGTATCGCAACGATCGCGGCGCCCGCTGCTGTTCGCTGTAGAAACTGTCGGCGCGTCGCAGGCCCTGCCACAGTGCCCGCCCAGTCATTCGACTGAGTTTGTTTTTCCATTTCTCCTTCTCCCGTGTGCTGGCCGATCAATGCGATCGACACCCACCGCGCATATCGAGACGCGGGCCACCATGGGTCCAATTGGACGCGAGGAGGCGGTTTCGGTCAACAGAATGCACCAGAGAGAACGAGATGTGCGGCGCTGCTACACTACGCAGCTACCAGCTACTGCTTGAACGCCTTCAGTAGAGCGTCCGCCGCCATTTGTTCGGCGTCCTTTGCGCTGTCCACGACGGACCCCATCCCAAAGAATTCATGGGTGACTGCAGGGTACGTCTTCTGCGCGACTTGAACGCCTGCACCTCTCAGCTTCTGCGCGAGTATTTCGCCGTCGGCGCGGAGGGGATCGATCTGCGCGTTGATGATAGTCGTAGGAGGCAGACCGTTGAGATCGGCGGCGACCAGATTGACGCGCGTGTCGGCGCGATCCTTTGTGTCGCGAAGGTACATGTCGAAGAACCAACCCATCATTGCCCGGTTGAGGGGTTTTGCCCTGGCATTTTCCACGTATGACGATGTCGTCGTGTCGGTTCCGGCAATGGGGTAGACCGATACGATCGCCAGCGGCATTTGTGCTTTCTTGTCGCGCGCCATAATTGCCGTTGCCACCGCGAGACCGCCGCCCGCGCTCTCGCCAGCGACGGCAACTCGCTTCGGATCGCCGTGTATCGATGCCGCGTTCTTGAGCGCCCATTCGTAGGTTGCGAACGCATCGTCGTGGGCAGCCGGAAATTTGTTCTCAGGCCCTTGTCGATAGTCCACCGATACTACGACTGCATTCGCCAGCTTTGACAGCGCGCGAGCTCCGCCGTCGTACACATCCTTGTTGGCGATCACCCAACCGCCCCCGTGAAAGTAGACGACGACCGGCAACGGACCGGTGGCCGATTTCGGCGTATAGATCCGAATCGGAAGCGAGCCGGCGGGGCCGGGCATGGTCCTGTCGACCGACGAGACCGCGGGATCGGGTGCCGTTGATTTGCCGCTTTTCGTCAACAGGGCCTTCACGGCGTCGGTAGGAGTGGGCTGCTTCCGCGCCTCGGGAGCGCTGAGTGTCTCGATCGGCTTGCCGCCAAGCGAAGAGAGCTGATCGAGAACCTGTTGCATCTGCGCGTTGGGCGCGGCCATGGCTCGGGAGCTATCAGCGCGAACGTGCTCGGCGGACGAAGTGGTGTCGCGATTCATTGTATCCTTGGAAGAGCATCCAGCAACGCTTGCAGCGGCAAGTGCGGGAAGCAGGGAATTGGTGAAAGACAGGAGCCGCATGGGGTAGCCTCGATCAGAGTTGCAGGGGGTGGTTGCGGTCGTGCGTGCAGAACCAAGGCCTCGGTCCGCCGATCAGCCCACAAGGGGCCGAATCGCTGAACTGATTGCACCAGTTCCCATCACCTGCGGTCACTGCTGCATTTTCGAGTAGCCTCAGTGGGGTCAAGCGCCGGGAGACTGGCCGCGGCACGTCCCTTACTATAGAGTGAGGCATGTCAGCACACCGAAGGGCTTTCGTCGCGAGTACCCTGCAAAGGCGGATCGAGCACTCATTGCGGACGCGGGCTCTCGGTCCCGGCGATCGTCTGCCGAGCACTCGCGAAGTTGGGGGTGAGTTCGACGTGGACCCTCGGGTCGCGCTGGCGGCTTATCAGGCGCTGGCTGAAGAGGGACTCGTCGTACTGAAGCCGCGATCCGGCGTTTTTGTCGCTCCCGCGATCTCGACCAGCGAGGAGCGGTCGCTACCGGCGGATTTTATCACCGACACCTTGGTCGCCGGCCTCGTGCGAGGGGTGTCGCTCCTGCGCTTCACCGACGATCTGCGAATCGCCGCGCTTGGCCGACGGTTGCGCGCGGCCGTCATCGCTACAACGACCGATCAAGCGCTCGGCCTGTCACGTGAGTTGAAGGTCGACTATGGGCTGGACACCACCGCGCTGCTACCCGAACAGGTGAAGGAGGGAAGCGCCGCGTCGGCGCTCCAACGCATCCACTTGTTGGTGACTACCAGAGCGCTGGCGACGGAGGGCTCGTCGCTTGGGGTCACCCTTGGCAAACCGGTCGTTGTCGTGGATATTCGCCCGCCCTTTGTCGAGGAAGAATGGAAGACTCTCGTCCGCTCGGGGAGATCCTATATAGTCGCGACCGATCCCCGGTTTCTGGACGTCGTACGAAATTACTTGCAGGGGACAGTGGATCTAAGGAACGTCAGGATGTTTCTCGTCGGTCGGGATGATCTGACCACGATACCGCCTCAGGCGCCGACTTACGTCACCGAGGCAGCCCGCCAGAAGCTGGGTAAATCCCGAATCCCGGGGCGATTGATACCTCCGCCCAGGCTTCTGGCCGAAAACTCCGTTCGGACTCTCGTCGCGTTCATCGTGAAGATGAACATGCAACACGTGGCCTCGTAACGAGTGTGCGTCAGGGTCCAATTGTTGCCCTGTCACAGTGAGTCTCGCCCACGGCTGAGACGTCACCTATTCGCAAAATGAGCTATGCGCGCCGTCCAGAGTTCCTCCAGCCTCGCTGAATCGCGACAGCAGCACGTGCCGCACAGCAGAACCGTGGAAATTGCCCACAGGGCTTCGCCGGTATATGGGTCAGTACCCGAATCGACTGCGGCGCGCGAGAGCATCGCTCTTCACCGCATTGCCGCAATCACGGGTGAAGAGCCATACGCCGTTCTGCATGGTTTGCTTTCGGCGGCAATAGAGTTGTGCGGAGGCGGTGCGGATACGAGCACGGCGGGCGTGAGCATGCTCGAGCCGGCACCAGATGGTGGGGAGCAATTCCGGTGGGTGGCGCTGGCTGGTTGTCTCGCGTCTCACGTCGGGGGAACTACACCGCGGAATTTCAGTCCTTGCGGCGAGTGTCTCGACAAAGGTGAAGCGATCCTCCTCTCGCGACCCGATCTCAAGTACGACTACTTCCAGTCAACCGGACTCGAGTTCACGGAGGGTCTGGTGGTGCCGTTCAGTACGGACCTGCATCCAACTCCGTTGGGCACCATCTGGGTAATATCACACCCGCCGCTCCGGCATCACTTCGACGCCGAGGACGCGCGGGTGATGGAGAGTCTGGCTCACTTTGCGGCGTCGACTTACAGTCTGGGCGTTGCGAGAGACGCAGCTGACGGGATGAAGCGCGAGCATCAGGCTGCGGTCGCGGTAACCAGTCAGGAGATGAGAACGCCTCTCAACACGATTGCCGCGTCCGTCTATCTGCTTACTCTAGAGACTCAGGGCACTTTGACGGAAGATCAGGTCGGGCACCTGGCCAGGATCCAGAAGGCGGTGAAGCTTCTGCTTGCCGGCGTCAATGGCTTGTCGGAATCGGCGCGATCAGACGCCCAGTTTTCCACCGGTTCCTCGAGACTCGACGCACCAGGCAACGAGCTGCTTCGCTAGGTCGCTGTTGCGACTGACCCTGGCGTCGCCTCGCGCTTCACGCTCCTCGGCCTTTCGCAGGATCTCTTCCAGGATCTGAATCACGCGGGTGCGCGAAGTGCCCCTCGCCTGCTCGACTTCGAGGTAGGCGCAAACGGCATCCCTGAGAGCTATGCGGTCACCAGTAGCGGCGTGCGCATGATTGGTGATGACGCTGTTGATGATGGCCAAGAGCTTTCTGTACTCGTCTTCGGTCTTGACCGTGCCATCGGCGCCCGCTTCATCCGAGTCGCGGCTCAGGTTGTGTCCTTTCTGAAGAAGGCCTCGATACACCAGGTGCTGACCCTTTCGCGCAGCGCATCGCCGTTCGAATCCGATACGTGCGGCGCGATCGCGACAAAGCTTCGATTGTTGATCACTGCCTTGAGCGCGATCAGGACGCGCTCAGGAGTGGTTCCAATGTCACGCAGCGCCACCGTGAAGCTGACAACGGCGGCCCGCAATCGCATCATAGATGCGGCGTCTTTCGCAACCGCATCCGCAACGGCGGCACGGAGACGCTCACAGAGCTCGGCCTCTGGAATCGCCAGCTCCAACATGAGCGCCTCGAGCTGGCTGGAACCAATTTCATCGATCATGGCGCAATACTCCCTACCCACCGGCCTGTTGCAAGCGGTTCGCATCGGGCGCGAAGAAACGGGTAGCAGTCGAAGGCTCACGGGAAGGACTGCTGCATTTTACGCGTATCGAGTGGCGACCTGCCGTCCGGGAACGGACTCGAAGCGTCGCTACGTGCAGCAGCCTCTCGCAAAACGTCCGATCTGCTACACGTGACGCGCTCTAATCCAGCTGTCTGCCCTCAAGTCTGGCACGCGGGCCCCGCGCATGCCTTGCTCGCATTACTCTCGGCGGCACACGACAATGTGTCCGCCTCAACGTCTGTGTGCCAATGCGGAGGCAAAGATGCGCCAGAAGAACCTGATGGTGATATCCAGCGCGGAGCAGCTGCTGGAAGGAAGGACGAGGCGAGAATTTCTGAAGCTCGTGGGATTGGGCGGAGCAGTGGTGTTTCTTCCGAGCGTTCTCACGAGCTGCAACGACAGCAACAACGATGTGACGGGGCCACCGGGTAGCGGTAGTCCGCTCGTGATCGACTTTGCGAAGGGTGACATCGCAGTCCTGCAGTTCGCTTACGCGCTCGAGCAGCTGGAGGCGGACTTCTACACTAAAGTGGTGGCAAACTTCTCTTCGAGCCTGACCGCCAGTGAGCAGACGGTGCTGGGTGACATCAAGAATCACGAGGTGATCCACCGCGAAGCGCTAAAGGCAGTGCTCGGCAGCTCGAATGACTTCACCGTTCACACCACGTACGGTAGTCTGGATTTCAGCAATCGGGCCGCGGTTCTAACGACGGCACGCACCTTTGAGGATCTGGGCGTAGCCGCCTACAACGGCGCCGCGCAATACCTGTCCAGCACCGCGAATCTTCTCGTGGCCGGCAAGATTGTTTCCGTCGAAGCTCGCCATGCCTCGGCGATTCGGGATCTCATCGCGCCGAGCACGTCCAGTCAGGGCGACACCGGGACGAGCTTCGCACCCAAGTCGTTCGACGATGTCTTCAGCCCCGGCAAGGTCAAGACGAATGCCCAGGCCTTCGTAGTCGAGCAGATCACGTTCAGCAATGCGCCCAGCACATTCGTGCAGGGACCGAACAACAACGGTTAAGGAGCAATCAAATCATGACACCAAAAACACTTTTCGATTCGATCGATCCCGAGATCCTCGAAACTGTAGAGAACCGGCGCGAAGAAATATCGAAGGGCGCCAGTGCAAGCTCGAAGGTGATGGCCGCGCTCGCACTTGGATCCATTCCAGTCGCGCTCGCCGCGCTCAGCAAGGAAGCCTACGGTCAGCTCCCAGCCGACGTCGTCGACGTCCTTCAGTTCGCGCTCACGCTCGAGTACCTGGAATCGGAGTTCTACAATCGCGGCGTCACCAACGCCGATGTGATGGCGATTCCGGCGGGCGATCGCCCGATTTTCACCACAATCCAGCTGCACGAGAACGACCACGTCGCCGCGCTGAAGACATTTATTACCGCGCGTGGCGCCACTCCCGGCGCGAAGCCCAATTTCGATTTCACCGCCAAGGGAGCCGTCCCCGGCTTCAATTTCGGAGCTGGTCAGTACGCCACGTTCCAGGTGCTGGCGCAGGCTTTCGAGGACACTGGCGTGCGGGCGTATAAGGGTCAGGCAGGCCGACTCATCAACGACAAGGCAGCTCTCAACGCCGCTCTCTCCATTCATTCCGTCGAAGCCCGGCACGCTTCGGAGATTCGCCGGCTGCGCGGCAAGAAGGGCTGGATCACTGGTAAGAGTCGCGACGATCTGCCTGCGTTCACCCAGGCAATCTACGATGGCGAGGACAACACCACTCAGGCCGGCCTGGACGTCTCGGCGCTTGGCAACGGGAACGGCGGCGTTGCGGGTGTTACAGAGGCATTCGATGAGCCTCTGACCAAGGACGCCGTGCTTCAGATCGTCATGCCGTTCATCAATTGATTCGGCGCACCGGGCGAAGCAGATGAAATTCGGACTGGGACGCACCAACGGACGGACCAACTCGGTAGCGATGCCGATTCTGGACCACCTCGAGGAGCTGAGGAGGCGACTGTTCTGGATTTCCGGAGCAGTAGTGCTCGGTGTCATTGCCGGGTTCTTGCTTCTTTCCCGGATCGATCTGATTCGCTTGGGCGAGCGTCCGATACTGCCCTTTCTTCACGGCAGAAATCTCATTTATACGCACCCCGGCACTTCGTTCCACATTCTGCTCAGCGCATCACTGTTTCTGGGGATCATACTCGCAGCCCCGGTGATCGTTGGGCAGTTGTGGGGCTTTTTGTCCCCCGCGCTCTACGCGCACGAGAAGCGCGTGATCATTCCGGTAATGGTGGGGATGGTGGCGCTCTTTCTGGCGGGAGTCTCACTCAGCTTTTTCGCGGTGCTGCCGATGACGCTCGGGATCCTGATGGGTCTCGAGTCGGGCGCACTGACTCCGATGATCTCGGCGACGGAGTACTTCGATTTCGCCATCAGCATGTGCGTGACGTTCGGACTGGTGTTCGAGATACCGATTCTGGTTCTCGCTTTGACGGCGATGGGAATCGTCACGCCGGAGTTCCTGTCGAAGTACCGTCGTCATTCCATCGTCGTGTGCTTCACCGTTGCGGCGTTCATCACCCCTGGCGCCGATCCGTATTCGCTCGTCGCTCTCGCCGTTCCACTCTACGCACTATACGAGGCCAGCATCCTGCTGGCGCGCATGGTCGTCCGCAAACGCGAAAAGAAGAACGCAAACGAGTCCACAACCTTCACTTCTCAATTCCAGAGGTCAGCCAGTCATGTTTGAAAACCTGAGTCTTCCCCATATCCTGATGGTCCTTATGATCGTCATGCTTCTTTTTGGAGCGAAACGCATCCCTGAAATTGCTGGTTCCATGGGGAAAGGCATCAGGGAGTTCAAGAAGAACATCAACGAAGCCACCCGCGATGAAACGTCGAGCCCGGCACGCGGTGGTCCCAGCGGGTTGATGTCACCCAACGATCGATTGACGCAGGCCGAGCTCGATCAGCTGAGGGAAGTCGCCCGACAGATAGGCCAGGGCAAGCGATTGGGCGAGAGTAACGAAAGGATTTGACTTACATCGATTCGAGCTTCGACACCGGGTGGATTTCCGCCCATCCGTTGTGCGAATCGATGACATACGTGCCGGTCGCCCTGACGTGGGCGCCCACCTTGGGGATCGCGACGCGGTTAGTGTAACCCGTGCAGGCCGATTTCACCTTCTTCACCGTGATCGGATTCACGCACACGATCTCCAGTACCAGGTCGCCGCTCTTCTTCTTGACGTTCCTCTTGTTCACCAGCTTGGGCTGACCGGGATCGAGCTTGAGCAACAGATGTTGATCACCGTCAGGCTCGGCGTTGGATTCTTCGATTACTCCGATCACGCTCACACACCGTGTGAGCTGCTGCAACCGCGTCGGGTTGTAGACATGATTCCACAGGGAAGCGTCGCAGCCGCCGGCCGTTGTTTGAGACGCATCGACTTTCGCCCCCCGTTTGGCGCCTTGGGCGTACGACTTTTCGCTCGAACACGCACAAACGGCCGAAAGCACGAGTGTCGAGCACATAAAGACTGCGGATAATTTGCGGTTCAATTGACTCTCCATGTCAGGCGTTTTTCGGGGGCGTCTCCTTTGTCCCCGACAGCGCTTTTACGAGAGCGCCCTCCTCGCCCGGTCGCTCGTCGCCCCACAAGAGGAGCAGCGCCAGAATCCCGTAAGTGGGGAGATGGCCGACCAGCTCGCGCCACCCCAGAAAGGGAAGTGTGAGATTGAACGGCACCAGAGTGATGAGGATGATCAGCCTCACATAGGTCCCGGCAATGAGCATCAATCCGAGCGTCAGCTCCACAGTGCCGGCGATCAGCAGGAACTGCGTGTCGTCGATTGCACTAAGCCGGATGGCCGGGAAAAAATTGAAATGATGCTGCGAAAGAAATGCGAGCCCCATCGGTATGTTCCACAACTTCTCGGTGAACGCGACGATCACGAGTCCAATCCCGAGCGAGACTCGCAAGGCCGGCACCGCGTACGGTATGAGCGGGGCGAGCGGCTTGTGCAGTTTCTCCAGCGCCATGTCGAAAGCGAGAGGTCCGCGCCCGGTCGCGAACAAGAAGAAAGCGATGCCAAGGATCTCGGTGTGCTCGATGAGCCGCAGCGGCCCGAAGAGTAGCGCCCCCGCCAGCCAGACGAGGCCGAGCGCTGCGGCGGCTGGACGAGCGAGGGCGCCGTAGATAAATGCAAGCGCGATCCCTATCTCGGCCATACCGAGCACGCCCCCGAGGAGATTCACCGGCAGCTCGAGGTTGGGGACGAAAAGCTGCCGGCTCACGCCGCTCACGAGCAGCGTGACTCCCATGTGTACTCCAATCACCAGCGGCACCCAGGTGAGAAGCTGGATGTAGTTCTCCCACGACATGCCGAGCGCGATGGGCCCTGGCACCACACTTCGTCGGCCGCGAGCGCGATAGATCAATGTCGCGGCAGCCGTGATGCCGACGGCGACGGCGATGGGCACGAGACTCCCGGGTGCGTTCCACCGGTCGAACTGCACCGGGAATCTCGCCTCGTCGGTGAACCATCGCTCGTGTAGAACCACGACGCTTTGTATTCAGCCCGTGATTGCCTGACAGGTCTACTTCGCGGGCCCCGGATTTATCGCGAACGGGCCCCGGCCGCTCACCTCTACGATCGTGGGGGCGTGCGCCTGCCCATAGTGCGACTGATTCGGCGGGAGATACGCGAAATCACCCTGGTTATAGGTGTGCAGCCCACTCGCATCGAACGCATTCCCCATCCCGAGCCCCACGCTCCCCGAAACAACCGTGACACTCTCCCCGGTGGGATGCCAGTGAACCGGAATCATGTACCCGTCGGGAAATTGTAGACGCAGCACAAACACTCCGGGACCTCCCGGATTTCCGTGCAGAACCGAGATCTTCGCGCCGGGAGCAAAACCCGGCGCGGTAAGATCACCCCACGTGAGACCGCTCCCCGACCGCATGTCCATGGTGGACGGATCCGTCACTGGAGCCGGCATCGCAGCGGTTGAGACGGGTGCGTCGAGAGCAACTCGCCACTGCCCATTCACCTTGTGCCAGATGGTGACGTAATTGCCGCCGTCGCTCATCCTTCCCTGAGGGGTATTGTACGACATGGTGTAGGTGCCGTACTCCGTCGCCGTAGTGGGGCTCGCGACGTCGATCCGGGTGGGAGTCCAGTGAAGACTCAGGCCAGGCGTCTTGACCATCTCGCCGTACATCCCGCGAATTGCGGTCGATCCCGTTGCGAGCGGGCTGTTGGACATCATCACCACCGCGTCAGGCGCGTGAAGACCGACGATCCGGTCGACGTTCTGGGCGGCGATGTCCTTCTGCCATTGATCCGAAAGCGCGCGTATCGCGTTTGCGTCCCTTTGTTGAGCGCGAGCTGTGGGTGCGATCGCGGCGATCGCCAATGCGATCAGCGAGATCCTTTTACCGTATTTCATCTTGCCTCCTCGGCACCAAGGGTGGAATGGAACCGCTACAACACTGAGCTTGTGTCATTGGGCAGAAGTATCCTTCTCACCATCTTGATCGGCGGCGCGCCCTGCTTGACGAACGCGTCGTGGAACTCGCGCAGCGAATAATTCGCGCCGCGTGCCTTCTGATAGTCCGCCCGCAACTTGTAGATCTCCAGCTTCCCCAACGTATAGTAGAGATACGTGGGGTTGTACGCGCCGCGGCGAGCCTCCTCATACGCGTTCGCCGGCTGCTGGAAACATTTCTTGTTGAAGTAATTCGTCGCGCCATCCTGCACGCTCATCCCCTGGGTGTGCTCCTTCATGCCAACCACCCAGCGGCAGTCCCGGAGCAGCGCTTCGGAGAGCTGCGCGAGGCGGGTCTTCGGATCGTGATTCCCGAATCCTTCCTCAACCATCATCTGCTCTCCATAGTGCGCCCAACCCTCGGCGTTGCTCGATGCCGCCAGCAGCTTCCGCGTCTTGGTCGGGAATTGCGGCGCGTACACGAACTGCAGAAAATGCCCCGGAAAAACTTCGTGCACGGTGATGATGTTCATCACGCTCTTGTTGAACAGCCGGAGATGCTCCTCGATATGCTTGGGGTCCCAATCCTTTTCCGGTGGGGTCACGTAGTAGAAAGCCTCCGTCGCCTTTGTCTCGTATGCCCCCGGGGTATCCATGCTGGCGAACCCTCCGCTACGTGCGTACGGCGGCGTCTCGGTCACGATCGGGCGCACCGTCGAAGGGATGTCCACGATCTTGTGGTCGATCAGGAATTGACGCAGTCCCTCGACCGTGGATTTGGCTGACGGAATGAGACTGTCGGCGCTCGGATGCTCGAGCTCGAGTGTCGCCATTGCCTCTGCCGGTGTCTTTCCTGGCGCGACGTCCTGCGCCGTCGCCACGAATGCCTTGTAGTCCTTGTCGAGCTGCGCCTCGCCTTTCGCCAGGAGGACGGGAAGCGGAATGTCGACCATCTCGTCGTAGCGCAGCTTGTCGGCGAACGCCTTGGCACCAATCGCGAACTTGCCACGAGACCTGGGAAGCAGCGTCAGCTTGAGCCAGTCGGCCGCGCTCTGCATCGATGCGACCACGGAATCGTTGACCTGAGTGAACTCGCGGAGCGCAGCCGAATCGTTTGCTGCTGCCCCCTTCGCCCAGGTTGCGACGTCGCCCTTGAAGAAACCGACCGACCCACCCGCGATGCGGTACGCGAGATCGGTGAACTCCCTCGGTGGATTGACGACGTTCTCGCGCATCTCGTTCAGCACCGCCGGAACTCCGCGCAGGCGGGCGGTAACTGAATTGAGTCTAAGGATTGGTGTGGCGAAGCTCCTTTTCATCAGAAGATCGACCGCGTTCCCCGGGAGGCCAACGTAGGGCATCGGATTCTTCTTCCAGTTGGCGAGCTCCCCCTCGTCCTGGAGCTCGGATTTGATCGCGCCATCGATCATCGCGGCGTCGATCGAGTCGTCGAGCGCGAGCGGGGCAGAGCGGATCGAGTCGAGCTGGCGTTGGAGCAAGTGAAGCGTCGCGATGCGGCGCCTGAAATTCGCGGCCGAGAGGTCTTCGACTTTGTTGTCGTACTGGTGGAAGCCGGCGGCGCTGCCCTGCGACGGGCTGAAGGAATAAGTCGAGTCGAAGTAGGTGTCCACGAACCGCGCAAAGACTGGATTCGATCCGGAGCTCGCTACAGTTGTTGCAGTGCTCGACGCGGATGTCACTGGCGATTCGGATTTGACGCAGCCGAGGAAGACGAGAGAAAGCGCAAGCAGCGACGATCGTCTCACGGTGTGACCCCCGCCTGAGCCGCTTTGCCCCGGTGAGTCAGCACACAATCGATGGATTGTTTCGCGCCTCCAGTCTCCATGCTCATTCCGGCAGTCGACGGATCGCCCACGCCGCCCCACTTGCTGTATTTGATGGCCTGAGGCGAGACAGAGTATATGTGCCCGTCCTTCGTGATATCGTCGGTGACCCAGGTGCCAACGACTGCCTCACCGTTGGGTGCGACAATATCCGCCGACAGGAAGTAGGCAGGCGTGCTCGCGTTGCTCATGGGTTTATCGGACTTTACCGCCCATGCGTTCGCGAGCCTCATGTCCTGTCTGAGCAATCCGCCCGAGAATGTCAGAGTCAATTCAGCGGGATAAGGGAGGCACTCCTTTGGTGGTGCTGCAGCGTCGCGTTGGCAGGCGCCGAAGATGGTCACCAGAAAGGATGCCATCGTCAGGGCAGGGAAGGATCGTTTCATCGTGGATCCGGTTGAGAAGTGGCGGGGTCGATCGGTTAATATATTCAACTGGTCCCCAAACAAAATCAGAACCATGACCACACCTTTCGCTACATCCTCATCACCCGTCGATACCGAGTCTCCGGCTTCGGTGCTCTTTCCTGATCTCGAAGGTGAGCTGGCCACGACTCGACGGATGCTCGAGCGGATCCCTGACGGCAAAGACGACTGGCGTCCACACGAAAAATCGAGATCCCTCGGCGAGCTCGCCACCCACGTCGCGCAGCTCCCAGGTTTCGGAATCCTGATGCTGACGCGGGACGAATACGACGCCGCGGGCGGATTCCCTCAGCCCGGCAGTACCGACAGGGTCGGTCGACTGAAGCTGTTCGACGAGGTGAGCGCGCAGCTGCGAACCTTGCTGCAGCAGATGACGTGGGAATACGCTCGGTCGCCATGGAAGCTTCGCGTCCGTCAGGACATAATCCTCAACGCGCCGAGGGCGGGCCTCGTGCGGAGCGCGGTGATCACGCACTCAGCGCATCACCGGGCGCAGCTCGGGATGTACCTTCGCCTGCTCGACCTCTCGGTGCCGAGCAGTTACGGGCCGACGGCGGACGAGGGTTTGCCGCCGGCCTAGGCGGCAGCTCGCTTCCGTATCGGTCCGTCATAAAGCCTCCGTGATACGACATCTTAACTGCAACTGAACGGGTGCGAGTTGTCAGCGGCGCAGATGGCAGTGATCAGTTCACGACGCCCGGACTTCACTCAGTAGTCTTAAGGCACAGGCCTTTGCCTAGATGCTACTTGCCGCTTAATGCGACATCAACCGTGTAGCCGTCCTTCGCCAACAGCATCTTCAGTAACTCGACGGCGCTCTCATTCGCGTGACGCACCAGCTCCAGCTGCGCACCCGCCGCAGCGAGTTGCGTTCTCGCCTGGCGTTGAATCAGATCGCGGTCCTCGGGCGTGAACGGATTCCATAGTCCTCCACGCTCGTCGTACGTCTGCATGTCGCGGATCTCGACCGCGATCAACTTCGCCCGCGGAATGCGAATGGAGATGCGCCTTCTGGCGTGATCGATCGAGACATCCGGATTGTCGTGCAGGTCGATTCCCGCGAACAATCGTCCCGTCACCACCACGAGCGAGCGCTTGGTCGATCCGTACCACGTATTCTCGTAAATGATTACATCGCGAACGGTTGCCTCGCTGGAAACGAGCTTTGCCACCGCCCGGATTTGCGAGATGACGACATCGTTCGTGATGTTCGTGGTGTTACGACCGAACAGCGCGCCCGGCACCATTCGACTGGCGCAGTAACCGAAACCGAGGAGAATCAGCAGCGCCGCAGCAACGAGCATTATGCCCGGACCAACCAACCTGTCCCTCGGCTGCGGCGGCAGCGCACGGTCCTCACCAGTTCTCTCCAAGATCCATCCTCCGGTTCCGGATAATGTGCTCAAGAGTGTGTTCCGCTCGCTACGCCCAGCGGGTATCCCGAGTGGGTTAAGGCCTCGTAGCTCCAGCTGGGATGCTCAATGCAGCTTTTCCCCAGGAAGGAGTGTACCTTTAGAGACAATTCATTGTTCGCGCGGGAATTTCCCACCAGCCCGCGTACCCGCTGTCGGAAGTAACGAAGGACAGCACCTGGCGCTTCTGGCGACGCCGTGTTCGCACGCGGACCGTTGTATGTCAGAAAAGATGCCGTTGATAGAGAACCCAGTCCATCGAGTTGAGTCCGCTTTGCGTGCCGTAGAGACGCAGGCAGAGCTCTGCGAACGCCTGCGCGCGGCCGTCGCCCAAACAGCGTCGAGAGATGCCGTCTCTATGAACGCACTTCGCGTCGCTGTCTCCTCCTTCACCGTTGCACTCAAGACTGAAGGACTGACTCCCGAGGCCGTTCTCATCCTCCTCAAGAGAGTCATCAACAACCGAAGCTTCCTGGTCATTGCGCCGCACGTGTCCGACTGGACCGGCGACCATCTGCGCGAAACGATCAGTACCTGGTGCATCAAAGAGTTCTTCAGAGAGAAGAGCGCGTACGTGCACGACATTCCTGCTAAATAGGCGTTGCCATGATCGACAAAACAAAGAACGAATACCGGCTCTTATCGAGCGAGATCGACGCGGTTCTTGCCGACAAAACGAACGCGGCCATCACTAGCCGCATGACACTTCGCGATGCTGTATGCGGTTTCGTCGTGGCCGAGCAGGCAAGGGGCACGACGCGGAAAAGCGTCATTCAAACGGTGAAAAAGATCCTGAAAGAAGCGGAAGAAAGAGCAGGGGCCGCCGCTGAAAAGACTGAGTATGTCGAGAATGGGCTGTCCAAACAGCTCGTCGATTGGTGCATAGCGTTTCATCGCCAGGAGCTCGTCGCGATTGCTGCACGCCCGCAGGTGTCATGAGCGCCGGCTTTGGTGCCGGCGCGGCGATAGTCGGAAATGGCGTAAGCTCGGTGACAGGACCACTCCAAAACAAAATCCTCTCCCTCATCCCTGCCGCTGAGCTCGCCGACATCATGGTGCACGCCGAGGAAATCTTCTGTCCGCTTCGGCAGGAGCTGTTCGAGCGCGGGGATACGACCGAGCTTGTATACTTTCCCCTGACGGGCATGGCGTCGCTCGTGATCGTGATGGAGGACGGTACCACAATCGAAGCGATGACGATCGGACGAGAGGGCTTCATTGGCTTCCCGTTGCTCAACGAGGTGAAGACGGCGCGCTACAAAGGCATCTGCCAGATCGAGGGGAATTTCCTGATCCTGAATGCCAAGGTCTTTCTTTCGATCATTGATTCTCTGCCCGATCTCAAGCAGAGACTGCACCGCTACGCGCAGTTCGCGAATGAATCCGTAGCCCAGTCAGCCGCCTGCAACAGCGTCCACAGCATCGAGCAGAGGTGCGCGAGGTGGCTTCTCACCACCGCCGACGCAATCAGCAGCACCGCGTTCAACCTGACGCACGAATTCCTGTCCCAAATGCTGGCGGTCAGACGGCCGGGTGTGACGGTAGCGATGGCGGCTCTCGCACGTCAGAGCCTCGTGACGCACCACTATAGGAAGGTCACGCTGATCGATGTGGCGGGACTGAAAAAAGTCTCGTGCGAGTGCTACGAGACGATCAGGCGCAACGCGAGAGAGCTCCTAAACTGATCTCACCGATTCAGCCAGTACGACAGTTTCACGAGGAACGTGTTGGCCGGATGCAGTCGAAACAGGTCGCGCACATCGCCCCGGAAATTGTTCATCCCCTCGGCGCCGTCTGATCCCTGGCGCCCCTCGTTCCACACCACGAAGAGCGTCGAGCCGGGCTTGTACTCCCAACGGAAGACGACGTTGGACTGGAGCGCCTTGAAGTTGAATCCGCCGGGATTGCTCGTGACCGACGGATTGATGTACGGCGCGTAGCGGTCGTCGTAGGCTGAAGCTCGCGGCGTCGCGGATAATTGGCGCACGTTGCTGTATGTCCCCTTCGACACGAACGGCTGCAGGTACGTCTGGAGCGACACGTCCGGCGTGAAGGTGTAGTTGAAACGCGCCGTCACCGAGGTTGTGTGCTGGTCGAGGTGCGCGAAGGTGTAATGCGTGCCCGCGGCGTCGGTAAATCTGCGGTACCACTGATTGTCGGTGACGGAGTGCGTCCAGTTGAAGATGAGAACCGAGCTGAATCGGCCGAGGACTTTGAAGTCGACTTCAGGATTCAGGTTCCACGACCAATTCCTTCCCGCGTCTCCCTTGAAGTAGTTCACCGACATGTACGGCACGACCGCTTTCCGATCGTCGCCGTTGATGAAGAGCCACGGAGCGATGTACGGATCCTGGCCAATCGCGGGGCCGCCACGCGCGGTTCGGTCGTCGTAAGTCGTGCCGAGCTGACCAATGGTTCCACCCATGTGCCAGCCCCAGTTGTTCTTGAAATTGATGTGCACGTTGCTGTTGTACGCTGCCTCCAGCGGCAGCCCGCCGGCGGTCCAGTACTGCCACCAGTTGTTGTTCCACTGGAAGCGATTGTAGAACATTCGCTGCTGCCGGTCGAAGTATCCGACCCAGGTGTTCCACGAGACCTGGTCCGCGCGCCGGAGGAAGCCGATGTCGTTGATCTCGAACCCTGGCGAGCGGCGTTGGTACGCGGACTCGAACAGTAAATGTTGCCCGCCGATCTTGCCGAACTTGAATTCCTCGGCGTCGCCCGTGAGGATGGTGCGGTTGGGGTCGAGCGGAAGCGTGGCGTCGGGGCGCTGGAAGTTGTGCACGCCGTTGGTCTGCATCGAGAGGAGGGTGGACGGACTCCCCTGCACGCGGCTCTGGTCAAAGGATCCGGAGATCTCGTAATTGTTCGCAAAGATACGGTGCCTGAAGTCGAGCGCGGCGGCGTAGGCGCTGGAAGGGAGGTATGGCGACGACCACAGGTCCAGTCTTCGATTCACCGCCGTAACGATCGCTCCGACTGCGCTGTTTCCCTTCCGGAAGTCCTGGGTGGAGCGCGCCACGGCGAAATTCGTGGCAGGATCGTACGTCGTATCTCCAGGACTCGCTGCTCTCTGTGTCGTGGCATCCAGAATCCCCAGGGTCGTGCCGCGTGGGAATCGACCGATCAGTTTTGCGGCGCCGATTATGGTTGTCGGCTGCAACGGAACCGTGTCGCCGTAAGTGCCGGCGAGCGCCGGTGTGCGTCCAATGCGACGACTATAGTAGAGACCTTCGCTATTGCAGTTCACGGAGCTGCAGTTCACGTCGAAGCGGAACAGGCCACGGCCAGAGACGAAGAATGGGCGTCGCTCGTCGAAGAACGACTCGTAGGCGGAGAGATTCAGAACCGCCGGATCCGACTCGACCTGCCCGAAGTCGGGATTGATCGTGGCGTCCAGCGTCAGGTTGGGAGCCAACCGGTATTTCACGTCGCCGCCGGCGGTCACGTTCGATCGTTGAGTGAAGGCGTTGTTGACGATGCGCGATGATTTCTTGGTGACGACGTAGGGCACAGCCTCCAGCCGGCGCGGCGATTCCAGATCGTCCAGTCCGTTCAGCGCTCCGAACTGCGACACGAATCCGGGCTTGGACTGCCTCAACAACGGCCAGATCTCGCGCTCGGCATACCTGTAGATGTCGCGGTCGA
>JALYZH010000320.1 GCA_030948945.1 Gemmatimonadota bacterium
ATGCACGCATTCCTGCTGCCGGCGTGGCGGCGGTCCTTGTCGACTGCTGACATCCGAGCATGAAAGAAAGGCTTATCGCGACGTATCTCATTGATTCCCCTTCCTCTTTTTGTCTACCTAACGCCAAAGTTCAGCTGCAAGCGAGTCAATAAGAGCGCGTGGCAAAGCCACGCGCAACCACTAGATCGCTTGTCAGCTGCAACGTTCGTTAGGTAGCAAGCGCGAGATTCAGACTTACGTGGACTAAGCTGGCCGAACGGCATTGCCACTAGCGATGACAACGCGCTCCACGACATCGGGCGGCAAACCCTTCGCAACTATCCAAATCTTGCCGAGAGCCCACGTGAACCGGTCATCGCGCGCCGCCTCGGCCTCAACAAGGTCCACGACCTCAGTGCCACGGAGGCGCGTGTTCCACGCCATCGGTGTGCCGCCGAGCGTGGGGAGGATGCTCTTGGCCATCATCGGCTCGAGCACGAAAAGCAGGAACGCACCGAGAAACAGGGCGCCGGCAAAGAGGGCCGTCACGATGCGGCCGTTCGGCAGGGACGTCGTCGCAGTAGAGGCAGCGATGGTGGTCTGACCGGTCACGGATGCGCGCGCTCTGCTGAGATCGTAGGACGCATCGTTTTCGCGGCCACCCCTTGCCATGCCGCAACGCTTGCGTTAAATACTGAACCATATGGTTCAGTATATGACGACCCGACTTGATACTTCGTTCGCCGCGCTCTCGGACGCCACGCGGCGTGGCGTTCTGGAGGAGCTCGGACGAGCCGACGCTTCGATCACGGTCCTTGCCGAGAAGTTCCACATGACGCTCACGGGCATGAAGAAGCACGTCGGCGTTCTGGAGCAGGTGGGGCTCGTCACCACGAAGAAGCTCGGGCGCGTGCGGACGTGCCAGCTGGGCCCGCGCCGATTGGAGAAAGAGACTGCGTGGCTCGAGAGGTACCGCCAGCGCTGGGACGAACGCTTCGATGAGTTGGACAAGGTTATCGAGGAACTGACACGAAAGGAGAAGAGCGATGAACCCAAGAATCGAAAGTAAGCCCGGCCCCGTGAAGAACCGCACCACGGTGGAACGGAAGTCGGACCGCGAGGTGGTTGTCACGCGGACCATCAACGGCCCGGCGCGCATCGTGTTCGAGGCATTCACCAAGGCCGAGCTGCTCAAGCGTTGGTGGGTGCCCAAGTCGATGGGAATGACCTTGCTGTCCTGCGAGGTGGATGCTCGTGTCGGAGGCAAGTACCGATTGGTATTCGACCACGGTGGCCCCGAGCCTGCCGCGTTTTTCGGCTCATATGTCGAAGTGAAGCCGTACTCGCGCCTCGCGTGGACCAATGAAGAAGGCGGCGAGGGCGGGCCTGTCACCACGGTGACCTTCGAGGAAAAGGGCGGCAAGACGCTGGTGGTCCTGCGCGAGAGCTATCCTTCGAAGGAAGCGCTCGACGCTGCCGGCACCGGAGCAGCCGATGCAATGGGCGAGACGTTCGATCAGCTGGACGAGCTTCTCGTCGCCCTGGGTGAGAGCTCGGGACAGTAACAGAAACGTGGATCTCGCGGTCGGTCGTCCGATAGTCCCGGCTCACACTGGCCGGGGCTATCGGGCGGAGTCGCGAACATTCGATCGACGGGTCCCACGCTCACGGCGCAGCGTTCCGCGCCGGTCGCGTCCTAAGGTGCGCCCAGGCCCCGCCGAGCCGGGTGATGGCCAGGAAGGGATAGGCGCCGAATGGTCCAGGCAAACTGCGCGTCGCAATGAGGGCACCGCGCGCGAGTGGCAAAGATATCGAATGTACCGCCGCACCCATGGGGGCTACACGACCACTTCATGCCGACGAACGGCGCGAATCCACAGCCTGGACATGCGATGTCCTGTCGCGGTTCCCCGGATGTGAAGCCGACGATCCCTCGACCTTGTGACACGAGATCTCTATGCGTCCGGCTAACGCCCAAGTTCAGCTGCGTGCACACCCAATAGGGTGCGGCGGCGCAGCCGCCGCTACCGAAGAGTGCACGTCTGCTGCAACGATCGTTGGCCCGCATTACTGAATCGCGTCGGGCGTGCCGGCGACTCGGACGAGTTTAGCCTGGCGTGATCACCGTGACTTCCGTGACCGCGCTCTCGCCCACGCAGAATACGTTTTGGGAACGTCCATGGACTTGAGTATCGACCATGCCTTGATGGCTTGCTCTTTCGTGGCTCCGGTCTGCGCTGCCAGGAAGTCGCTCATGAAGTTGATGTATCGTCCGTGGGGCACGCGGGCGAAACGCTCGGTCGACTGATTGAGGCGAGCGTATTCCCTCACCAAGTCCCCGTACGTGAGCTTTACACCGTTGAGGAGCTGCGCCTCCCGCCATCGGTTGAGGCGATACCGTGCACCCGACCGCCGCTTCAAGCCGGGCACGAGCTTCCGCGCCTCCTGCTCAAGAAACCGTTTGGTCTCCGCATCGTTGATGTAGCCAACGACGAGCAAGTCGAGATGTAGTCCTCGTGCGATGTCTCTTTCCCGCGGTGCTGAAAGCTGTCGTTTTGGGGGCCGCCCAATCGCCCCGGTCCTCAAGAAGACTCGGATCGCACGTTCGAGTTCGTCCTTGCGAAGCTTGCTCGCTGATGGAATTCCGAGGTCCTTCGCAAAATGCGTGAGCTCCGTCGCGTACCAGTAGCCGTTATCAAACTGCGTGAGGGTCATTGATGCCGAGAGCTTCGCCTTGCGTCTCAAACGCTTGATCTCCGAATAGGACTCTGAATCGACGGATACGTTGTCGGGCTAACGCCCCAGCTAACCTGCGAGCGAGTTCTAGAAAATGCGAGCGCAGCGAGCTACCACTGATCGCTCGTCAGGTTCAGCGATCGTTAGGCCGGCCGGGGGCGCGGACCGCAGGCTCCCAGTATATCTCAAAACAATTTCCTTCCGGATCGCGCACCTTCGTGCTCGCAAAGTCGGGCGCCGCCTCCAATGGCGTACCAAAGTGCGTAGCCCAGCGCGCGACAGCGTCTGCCGACTCCACCGTAAACCCAAAGTGTGTATTGCCGCGGTGGCCAATTGGCACGCCCGGTTCAAAGACAAGCAAAGTTGCCGCTGCATGCAGAAAGGTGCTCCGCCGCTCAAGGCCGAGCTCCGCCTCGTACCAGCGCGCCAAACCTTCTGGATCTTTCGCTGGTAGGTTGAGATGCGCCAGTTGAAGCATACGCCTCTTGCGTCCACACTCTGTGGCGGCCTTGTATCTAGATCTCGAGAGAGTTTGCAGTCATTCTGATCGGGGCGCCAGCTCGATGTGGTCTGGGTGGTAAACACCGTGCGTTAGCCGGAGCGGCGTCTCGATCGCTTGTCGCACAGAGCC
>JALYZH010000341.1 GCA_030948945.1 Gemmatimonadota bacterium
GCCTGACCCTGCTGCTGGTAGAACGCCTGACCCGCCTCGCTGAACACCTTCGTCAGCTCTTCCTGCGCAGCGCGGATCTCGTTCATGTCGTCGCCGCGGAGCGCTTTACGGGCGCGCTCGATCGCGGCATCGATCTTCGCCTTCGTATCCGGCGTGACCTTGTCGCCCCACTCCTTCACGTTCTTCTCGACCTCGTAGGTCATCGAGTCGAGACGGTTGCGGGCGTCGATCGCCTCGCGCTGCTTCTTGTCCTCCGCGGCATTCTTCTCCGCGTCCTTGACCATCCGATCGATCTCTGCCTCGGAAAGACCGCTCGAAGCTTCGATGCGGATCTTCTGCTCCTTGCCTGTCGCCTTGTCCTTCGCGGTTACGTGCAGGATTCCGTTCGCATCGATGTCGAACGTGACCTCGACCTGCGGCAGGCCGCGTGGTGCGGGCGGAATGCCGGTCAGCTGGAACTTGCCGATCGTCTTGTTGTACGTGGCCAGCTCGCGCTCGCCCTGCAGAACGTGGATCTCCACCGTCGTCTGATTGTCGTCAGCCGTCGAGAAGGTCTCGCTCTTTTTGGTCGGGATCGTGGTATTGCGCGGGATGAGCACGGTCGTGACTCCACCCAGCGTCTCGATGCCGAGCGAGAGCGGAGTGACGTCGAGGAGAAGAACATCCTTCTGCTCGCCGGTAAGCACAGCGCCCTGGACAGCCGCGCCAATCGCCACGACTTCGTCCGGGTTCACGCCTTTGTTCGGATCCTTGCCGAAGAATTTCTTGACGATATCCTGGATCTTGGGCGTCCGTGTTTGACCGCCGACAAGTATCACTTCGTCAATGTCCCCCGGCTTGACCCCCGCGTCGGCCAGCGCCTTTTCCATCGGCGGAATCGTGCGCTGGATCAGGTCGTCCACGAGCTGCTCGAACTTCGCTCTGGTGAGCGTATAGTTGAGATGCTTGGGTCCGCTCTGATCGGCTGTGATGAAGGGAAGGTTGATGTCCGTCGACTGCGTCGTGGACAATTCCATCTTCGCTTTCTCTCCGGCTTCCTTGCGGCGCTGAAGCGCCATCGGATCTTTGGAGAGGTCGATCGCCTGGTCGCGCTTGAACTCGGTGACGAGCCAGTCGATGACGCGCTGATCGAAGTCGTCGCCGCCAAGGTGCGTGTCACCATTGGTCGACTTCACTTCGAACTGGCGGGATCCCTCGACGTCGTATAGCTCCAGCACCGAAATGTCGTAGGTGCCACCGCCGAGATCGAACACGGCGACCTTCTCGTCCTTCTTTTTGTCGAGGCCGTACGCCAGCGCTGCCGCCGTCGGCTCATTGATGATGCGGAGAACATCGAGGCCGGCGATCTTGCCGGCGTCCTTGGTGGCCTGCCGCTGCGAGTCGTTGAAGTAGGCGGGCACCGTGATGACAGCCTTCTCGACTTTGTAACCGAGGTAATCCTCGGCGGTCTGCTTCATCTTCTGGAGGATCATCGCCGAGATTTCAGGCGGCGAGTAGCGCTTGCTCTGGACTTCGATCAACGCGACATCGTTCGGTCCCGCGACGACTTTGTAGGGAACGCGCTTAATCTCTTCGGTGACTTCCGACATCTTGCGGCCCATGAACCGCTTGATCGAGAAGACGGTGTTCTGGGGATTCGTTACAGCCTGTCTCTTTGCGATCGTACCAACGAGTCGCTCGCCGTCCTTGGTGAAGCCGACGACGGAGGGCGTGGTCCGTCCACCTTCCGCGTTGGGGATGACGACGGGGTCTCCGCCCTCCATCACCGCCACGACCGAGTTGGTGGTACCGAGATCGATTCCGATTACTTTATCTGCCATTATTCAATTCCCCTTTCCGGGAGCCGGTGCGGCTCCTGCATTTCCTCAGCGCTGTGAGCGGGCGCGCACCGCGCCGGCACGCATCCAGAGGCAAGGGCAGGGCCGCGTTTTTCTGCCATATCGGCGCATAGATGAGGGGTTGGGATCGGCGGTCTGCCATCGCATTCATTGATTGAGCCCATTTAAGCAGCAACGATGATTCCACTCAGCGACGAACTCCCGACTGTCCGCACGCCATGGATGACCTATGCCATCCTGGCCGTGATGCTCGCGACCTGGATTCTCGTCCAGGGGGCCGGGTTCAATCAGCAGGCGCTGGCCGCCAGCGTGTGCAATCTGGGGATGGTGCCCGGCGAGCTGACGCACATGGCTCCCATCGGCACCGGCGTACCACTCGGCCGCGGGGTAGAGTGCATCGTCGACAACGACCCGATCAACGTGCTGACTCCGGTCATCTCCATGTTTCTGCATGGAGGGTGGGGCCACCTTCTTGGGAACGCCCTCTTTTTCTGGGTCTTCGGCAACAACATCGAAGACAGCCTCGGCCACTTCCGATTCCTGGCTTTCTATCTTATTTGCGGCTTGGCGGCGGCGGTGGCGCACATTCTCGCGCAGCCCGCGTCGCCCCTGCCGACCGTCGGGGCATCGGGCGCAATCTCTGGAATTCTTGGCGCGTACCTGGTGCTTTATCCGAGGGTGCGGGTGAGGATGCTCTTCTTTTTCATCATCTTCTTCAAGGTGATTCCGATTCCCGCGTGGCTTGTCTTGATCTGGTGGTTTTTCTGGCAGCTCGTGGCGGCGCTGCCCGAGCTCACGAATGGCGCAGACCTCACCGGAGGCGTCGCGGTGTGGGCGCACGTCGGGGGGTTTCTCACCGGGGTCCTGCTGGTGAAGTTCTTCGAGAACCGCCATTTGGTAGTGAAACGAACCCCTTCCACGTAGATTCTTCGGCCGAGATGCCTCGGACGGCCTCCACGATTCTTCCGGAGAAATTCTTTTGCGGATCCTGCCTCGCGACGAAAAATTCTACGAGATGTTCACCGAGCTCTCGATGAGGCTCACCGCCTCGGCGACGCTCCTGCACGAGTTGTTCAAGAGTCCGGGTGAGCTCGACGCGAAGGTCTCGAAAATCAAGGGACTCGAGCACGAAGCAGACAACCTCACTCACGACATCATCGACCGGATCGATCGAACGTTCGTGACGCCGTTCGACCGGGAGGACATTCACGCGCTCGCCTCCGAGCTGGACGACGTCATCGATCTGATCGATGGCACCGCGCGTCGAGCGACGATCTTCCGCATCCAGCGCACAAGACCCGCCGCGGTCGTGCTCGCTGAAGTCCTCGCGCGCGCGGCGACCACCGTCGAGGAAGGTGTCCGCGACATGAAGAGCGCCAAGCACGTCTACGCCGTCAGCGAGAAGCTCAAGATGCTCGAGGAAGAGGGCGATGCCATCTACCACGAGGCGATGGGAGCCCTTTTTGCCGAGGGGGGTGACGCGCTCGAGGTCGTGAAGTGGAAGGATCTTTACGACAAGATCGAGGATGCGCTCGACCAGTGTGAAGACGTGGGGAATGTCCTGCATAGCATAGCGATCAAGAACGCCTAGTGGTTTACTACGTCGCCGCGATCGTCCTGATCGCGTTCGTATTCGACTTCATCAACGGCTTCCACGATTCGGCGAACTCCATCGCCACGATCGTGGGCACGCGCGTTCTCAGTCCACTTGCCGCAGTCATATGGGC
>JALYZH010000359.1 GCA_030948945.1 Gemmatimonadota bacterium
TCCCACGGCTCTCGTTGTAGGCGCGCTTGATGTAGCCCTTGCGCTCGAGATTGGTGAGATGTTCGTGCACCGTAGCGAGGGAGTTATAGTTAAACTGCGTCGCAATCTCCTCGAAGCTGGGCGCGTAGCCGTGCTCTTCAGAGTAGTTCGCGAGGTAGGTGAGAATCTCCCGCTGGCGTTTTGTGAGCGACATATCCCTTTTCCGCGGCTGGTTTGAGAATGGACCGGTCAATCGATCCTACCGAACATTTGCCGAATTCCTACGTTAGCCGAAGATCGACCGAAGCGCAAGCGCTTTCTCCTTGGACACCGCCAGGCGGAACACTCGGTGAGCTGACGGATGAGGCACAAGCGCGTGCGAAAACCATCAAGCCCCGCGCGGCAGAGTTTTCTCGGTCCATCGAAAACCTGAACCGACCGGCGGGATTTGCAGCTGCCCTACGCCGCGATCAGGTCGCGATAATCGCCGAGGTAAAGCGGTCATCGCCGTCGAAGGGCGATATCAACCCCGGTCTCGACCTCGAGAAGCAGGTCCGCGCCTACGAGCGCGGCGGCGCGGCCGCGATGTCGATCCTTACCGAGCCCCTCAGGTTCGGCGGCTCCAGCGAAGACCTCGTGCGGGCGCGAACGCTGGTTTCCACTCCGCTTCTCAGGAAGGATTTCCACGTGGACGTCGTGCAGATCATCGAGGCGCGCTATCTCGGCGCTTCCGCCGCGCTCGTCATTGCGCGCGCCGTTCCACCGCGGCGGCTCAAGGAGCTGATCGAGACCGGCTCCGATGTCGGGATAGAGATCCTCGTAGAAATACGCGACGAACGCGAGCTGGATCTCGCGCTCTCACTGAATGCGCAATTGATCGGCGTCAACAACAGGAATCTCGAAACCCTTGAGATCGACCCGGAGACATCGCTCCGCCTCCTCCCCTTGATCCCTCGCCAAATCGTCGCGATCGCCGAGAGCGGAATGAAGTCAGTCGCCGACGTGGCCCGGGTCGCGGTGGCCGGAGCAGATGCGGTGCTGGTGGGGTCCGAGCTATCCGCGTCGCGAGATCCGGAAGCGGCAGTACGCAAACTCACGGGCGTACCGCGGACGGCCAGTGCTCGCAAAGGTTAAGTTCTGCGGCATGACACGTCCCCAGGACGCTGCGCTCGGCGCCGAGATCGGCGCGAGCTACATCGGTGTCGTATTCGCCGACGGTCCGCGCCGAGTTACCGCTGCGCAGGCGAAGAAGATTTTCGCATCGGTGGGGGATAAGGTGAAACGAGTGGGCGTGTTCGGCACCAACGACCCGGAGGAGATCGCGCGCACTTCCGAGGAGACCCACATCGATGTCGCGCAGCTCCACGCCGACCCGACAACTTCAGACGTGAGGGCGATTCGCCGGAAATTCAACGGCGAAATCTGGGCGGCGATCAGGATCTCCGGCGCCCACATTCCGGCCGAGGCCGAAGCGCTTTTCGATAGCGCCGACGCGATCGTTCTGGACGCGCGAAGCGATAAGCAGCTGGGCGGAACGGGGCAGGCGCTTCCGTGGAACGATCTCGCCGCCGACCTGGCGCGCGACAGAGGCAGCTCCGCCGTGGTCCTCGCTGGAGGTCTCAACCCGAGGAACGTCGGCTCCGCTGTCCGGACGCTCGGTCCGGATGTCGTCGATGTGTCGTCGGGTATCGAGAGCGCGCCGGGCATCAAGGATCCCTGGCTGATGCGCGAATTCTACGCGGCGGTTTCCGGCTCTCGGGTCTACTAAGGTGGCGACCGATGCCGCTCACCGCTTCGGAGCGTTCGGAGGACGATATGTACCCGAGACCCTCATCCCCGCGCTCGATGAGCTCGATGCCGCGTTTGATGGGGCGATGCGCGATGCGCGATTCGTCGGTGAGCTGGAGCGGCTGCTCAAGGAGTATGTTGGGCGACCCTCCCCACTCAGCACGGCCCCGAGGTTTTCTGACGAGATAGGCTGCGCCGTCTACCTGAAGCGCGAGGACCTGAACCACACCGGAGCGCACAAGATCAACAACGCGCTCGGCCAGGCGTTGCTTGCCCAGCGCATGGGAAAGCGTCGAATCATCGCGGAAACGGGAGCGGGTCAGCACGGAGTTGCGACCGCGACGGTGTGCGCGCGCTTTGGCCTCGAATGCACCGTGTACATGGGCGAAGAGGACATGCGGCGGCAGGAGATCAACGTGTTCCGCATGCGGCTCATGGGCGCGAAGGTCGTTCCCGTCGGCTCCGGAACACGAACGCTGAAGGACGCCACGAGCGAAGCCATCCGTGACTGGGTGACCAACGTAAACGACAGCTACTACATCATTGGCTCTGTGGTCGGCCCCGCGCCCTATCCCCGCATGGTTCGGGACTTCCAGTCCGTTATTGGACGCGAGGCGAAGGACCAGATGCTCGAAACTGCGGGCCGGCTCCCGACGAGCGTGGTCGCTTGCGTAGGGGGAGGCTCGAACGCGATGGGCATCTTCCACCCCTTCGTCGACGATCCCTCGGTCGAGCTGGTTGGGGTCGAGGCCGCCGGCAGGGGGCTCGACAGCGGGGAACACTCTGCCTCCCTGCAGCGGGGCGTCCCCGGCGTCCTTCACGGCTCCCTGAGCTACCTGCTGCAGGACGAGAGCGGGCAGGTTCATCCCGCCCACTCGATCTCGGCGGGCCTCGATTACCCGGGAGTAGGGCCAGAGCATTCCCACCTCAAGGACACCGGCCGAGCGCTCTACGTCTCCGTCACTGACGATGAAGCGGTGGAGGGGCTCGGCATCCTCAGCCGGCTGGAGGGCATTATCCCCGCTCTCGAGACGTCACACGCCGTCGCCTGGGTCGTCAAAGAGAAAGGGCGATGGCAGAAGAACGACGCCGTGCTGATCTGCATCAGCGGGCGGGGCGACAAGGATCTCGCGCAAATGACTGAGATGGGACTTCTTCCCGAATGACAACGTCGGCAACCGCAAACGCGGAACAGGGCGCTTTCCGCGAGCCGTCCTTTCCGGTCATTCTCGTTAGCGACCTGCTGAAATATTTCGTCAAGGCTGTTCGGGCCCATCAGCTCTACCTCCCGAATAACCCCATGCACGCGCGGTCGCTGGAGTCCGTTCGAGAGGCATTCGCGACGGTCTGGAAACACACCGATCAGCTCGAGCTCCAGATCGTCGAGACCCAGCTTATGTGGGAAGGACGTGTCGTGCTCGACGAGAACGAGAGGACCAGTGACAACGTCGCCTGGCTTCTCTACAAGGACGGGATTCGAGAGCTGAAGATGTTGAAAGGGTTCGAAGAGGAAGAGCTGGCAACTCTCTTCGACCTCCTTCAGCGTGTCCGCAAGGCCACGGACGACGACGATGACCTCCTCACGCTGATGTGGGAGCGCGAGTTCGCGACCCTGCAGTATAAGTACGTGGATCTCACCGCCGAGGGCGGACCTGGCGTCGAGTCGATGGAGCGCGCCGAGCAGAAAGAGAAAATCCTATCTCCTGCGCAGGCAGAGGCTGGCCTCGAGGCGACCAACTCCTCGATTGCGAGAATCGACGACTTTGATTCGACCCTCTACTTCCTTGACGACAAGGAAGTAGAGTACCTGCAGGGGGAGATCAAGCGCGAATTCTCCACCGATTTGCGGCCCGCTGTGATCGCCTCGCTGCTGGATATCTTCGAGACGCACAAGGATCCGACGGTGCGAGAGGAGATATGCGGCCTTCTCGACTACTTCCTTCTCATTCTGCTTTCGACGGCTCAGTACAGAAACGCCGCGTATCTGCTGCGCGAAGCCGGGGTCACAGCGAACCGAGCGCCAGAAATTCTGGAGCCACAGAAACATCGATTGATCCAGCTCGGCGAATTGATGAGCGACCCCAAGCCGCTGGGTCAACTTCTACAGGCGCTGGAAGATTCACCGCTCCGCGCTCCGCAGATGGAGCTGGACGAGCTGTTCGGAGTTCTTCAGCCCCGCGCACTGGAGACGATTCTGGGCTGGATCGGGCGCAGCACCAACCCTCAGCTCAAGATGTTGCTGGAGGTAGCGGGCGGTCGGCTCGCATCGGCGCACAGCGCCGAGCTCATTCGCCTGATAGGCTCGGACGATGAGGCAGTCGTGATGGAAGCGATTCGCCGCGCATCGGCTCTCAAGTCGCCCGCAGCAGTGCCCGCGCTTGGAAAGCTGTTGACCGTTGGAGAGGCCGACCTACGCGTCGCCGCAGTAACCGCCCTTACTGACATCGGGTCAGCCGGCGCGATGCAAATGCTCGAGCGCGCGCTGGTCGATGAGGATCGTGAGGTACGAATCGTCGCGGTGCGGGCGCTCGGCGCGCGCAACGTTCGAGCCGCGCTCCCGCGCATCGAGGCCGCCATGAAGGGAAAGGAGCTTCGAGAGAGCAACCTCACCGAGAAAATGGCGTTCTTCGAGGCGTACGGAGTGCTGTGTGGCGAAGCCGGCATTTCCCTGCTCGACGGGATGTTGCACGCGAAAGGGTTCATCGGAAAGCGCGATGATTCCGAGACTCGCGCCTGCGCGGCAATGGCCCTCGGCAAGATCGGAACGCCAAAAGCGATGGATTCGCTCAATCGAGCCGCCGGTGAGAAGGACATCCTCGTGAGGAACGCCGTGAGCCGCGTGATTCGTGGCGGGACTGCTACGTGACCGCGCCGGGAAGCGCAGCCCAGGCTCTTCGCAGCGACAGCGACCGCCAATCGAGCGGCAACGTCCGTCGCGGCGGAAGAAGCTTCATGGTCGCGTTCTACGCGGCGCTCCGCGCGATCAAGCTCTATCCCCTCGAGCACACGGCCGTGCAGAAGACCCTGGCGGATTTGTCACAGGTCGCCGAGGAGCTGCGCGGGGAAGAGGGTGAGCTGGAGTTTCGTGTGTCGGGCGAATTCATCTTCATCAACTCGACGCGACTGAGGCTCGATCTCAGCAACTACGCGACGTTCGGCCATATCCTCGCGTTGTGCAAAGTGGCGGGCATTGGCGCAATTCACGTAGGACCACGTGGAACGGCGCGAGATTGGACCGTTCTGCTCTCGCTTCTCGGAGGGGAAACGAAGATTGGCCCCGCGGAGCGGTACAAGGAGATTGTCGGCAGGTTGCAGGAGGCGAAGATCGAGCCGTTCCAGCTTGACGAGCCGACTGAGACCCAAACGGACAAAGAGTTCAACGAGGAGGCGAAGGCTGCCGCAACCCGCACCTACTCGCAGTCGGTGGCCGTCACGAAGGACGTGATCAACTCGGTGCGCATTGGCAAGACGCCCAATATCCGCAAGATCAAGCGCGTCGTGCAGGGGATCGTCGATCAGGTGCTAAATGAGGAAACTTCGCTCATCGGCCTGACCGCGATCCGCGACTATGACGAATACACTTTTACGCATTCCGTAAACGTGTGCATTTTCTCGATAGCCCTCGGTCGCCGCCTCGGAATGACGAAGATCCAGTTGTACGAGCTTGGGCTTGCGGCTTTGATGCACGACATTGGAAAGTCACGCGTTCCGCTGGACGTTCTGCAGAAAAGCGGGGAGCTCACCGACGAGGAGTGGAAGTGGATGGCTTCTCACCCCTGGCTTGGCGTTCTGGTGCTGTTCCAGTTCCGCCGGCAGCAGGAAGAGCTTTCGTACCGCGCGATGACGGTCTGCCATGAGCACCACATGAAGATCGACCTCACGGGGTACCCGAAGGCAATACGTCCGCGCCAGGTGAGCCTGCTCAGCAAGATCGTCACGATCGCAGACGGCTACGACGCGGCCACTTCGAGACGCGTCTACAGGACTGAGGTACTGGCTCCCTCCGATGTGCTGGAGGAAATGCGCGACAACCCGCGTCGTGGTCTCGACCCCGTGCTGGTCAAGGCTTTCATCAACCTGCTGGGCATTTATCCGGTAGGAACGCTCGTCGTGCTGGATACCTTCGAGCTTGCCGTCGTCTCCGCCTCCAATCCCAATCCCGAAGCATTGTCCAGACCGATCGTTAAGATTATCAGCGACGCACAGGGCAACAGAATCAGTCCGCCGCTCGTCGTAGACCTCGCGGTTTCGGAGGCGGACGGCCAGTACGCGCGCACAATCATCAAGACGGCGGACCCAGATCGGTATGGCATCACCCCGGGCGACTACCTCATCTAACGCGATTGCGCGTCGCTTCGACGCACTCCACAACGAGTCCCGCCGCGCACTGGTCTGCTACGTCACGGCCGGACACCCTGATCTAGCCCGCTCACTCGATTCCCTCCACGCGCTGCAGGAAGGGGGCGCCGACATAATCGAGCTCGGAGTTCCTTTCTCCGATCCAATCGCCGACGGTCCAATCATTCAGGC
>JALYZH010000027.1 GCA_030948945.1 Gemmatimonadota bacterium
CGCCTCGCACTCCCGAAAAACCAATGGGTGTGCCGCCGGAGATTCTGCGGCAGGTAAAGCTCATCGAGCTCCGCACCCGCGGCCTCGTCAACTCCGTCTTCACGGGCGAGTACCGCTCTGTGTTCAAAGGGCAGGGGATGGAGTTCTCCGAGGTGCGCGAGTACCAGCCCGGAGACGAGGTTCGGTCAATCGACTGGAACGTGACCGCGCGCATGGGCCGTCCATTCGTCAAGCGCTACATCGAAGAGCGAGAGCTGACGGTGATGCTGGTGGTCGATCTCTCGGGATCGGAGAGATTCGGGACCGTGAAACGATTCAAGAGCGAGCTGGCAAGTGAGCTCGCCGCGGTGTTGGCAATGTCCGCGATTCGCAATAACGATCGCGTCGGCGTCCTCTTGTTCACCGACCGCGTCGAGCACGTCATCCCTCCGCGGAAGGGCAGGCGGCACGTACTGCGCATCATCCGCGACCTGCTGGCGTTCGAGCCGGTGGGACGCGGTACCGACATGGTAACAGCGATCGATTACGTCGCGAGGATGCTGCACGAGCACGCCATCGTCTTCATCGTCTCCGATTTCCTGGAGGCGGACATCGACCATCCGCTCAAGCTTCTGGCACAGCGCCACGACGTCGTCGCGGTCACTGTCGAAGATCCCAGCGAGCGGCTTCTCCCAGACATCGGCATCGCTCGGCTCATCGATCCGGAGACTGGTGAGACATTCGAAGTCGACACCAGCCATCCCCAGGTGCGTGATTCCTATTCGAGACGCGTCGAGGCAGAGCGCGAGGCGCGGAAGCACCTGCTTCGCCGGCTGGCAATAGACGAAGTGGCCGTGCGTACCGAAGCCGGGGTCGTCGAGCCGCTGCTGCGATTCTTTCGCGCGCGTGAAACGAGGCGTCGCAGGTGATTCCGTTCGGCATCTTGCTCCTGCTTCTCCAGGCGGTACTTCCCCAATCGGGCCAAACGCCGCAGATCGCTGCCCGCACCCTGCCGGTGCAAATGGGCTACAAGGTCAGCCCGGACACCGTGATCATCGGGCAGTCTTTCAATCTCTTCGTAAAGGTTCTCGCACCGAAAGGAGTTCGGTTCGAGTTTCCAGCCGGTCCCGACACGACCGTTCAGAATGGAGTTCGGCCGATCGAGCTTCGGGGTGAGAAGATCGTCTCGATGTTGGGCGACACGGCGGTGGCGCTCTACCATCTGGTCGCGTGGGATGTGGGAGTCCAGCCACTTCGGATCCCCGACGTGCGAGTCACATTCGGCGGCGAAGAGCGGCGGCCACCCCTTGCAGGCGCATCGGTGTTCGTGAAGTCAGTCCTTCCCGCCGACACCGCGCTGAGAATTCCGAAGCCACCGCGTCCAGTGATCGTTCTGCCTGTCTTCAACTGGTGGCCGTGGCTTGCGCTCCTCGCCGCGATCATCGTGGCGAGCCTGCTCTTTTGGGCATGGCGGCGTTATCGGAACCGGCCGCAGGCGCCAGTGGATCCGTACGTGCGAGCTCAGCGCGACTTCGAGCGGATCGAGCGCATGGGACTCCTCGAGAATAGTCGCGGGCGCGAGTACCTCGCGCTCATGGTCGACGTCGCACGCGAGTACCTCGCGGCCCGTGTTCCAGGAGTGCGTCGCTCGGATACGACATCCGAGCTGTTGCGGGCGATGCAACCGCGCGATGGCGTCGAAGCCGAGCTACCTCGCCTTCTCGAGCGCGCTGATCTTGTCAAATTTGCTCGCGCGGATGTATCGAGCGAAGAGGCACGCGAGGCGGGACTCGCGATTTGCGCGATCGTCGATCACGTGGAGGCGAGAGTCAACCCGGAGTCCGAGCCCGCCAAAAAAAAGGCCGCAGCAACTACGGAGCGAGCAGCGTGAACGTTTTCGGGCTGTTCGAGTTCTACACGCCGGAAGCGCTCTGGCTGTTGCTCTTGCTGCCTGCTTGGTGGGTGTGGAGAAGATTGCGACGCAAGGACGCGATTGTCTTCTCGCGGACTTCGGTTCTCGCGACCGGACCTTCAATCGGTAGCTGGATTCCGAAAGCGATCTTCGTGCTGAGAAACATTGGGCTCGCGCTTCTTGTCGTCGCCCTGGCTCGGCCGCGCTCAGGCGCGCACATAGAAACTCAGACGAGTGAAGGGATCAACATCGTGATCGCCATCGACCTTTCGAGCTCGATGCTGGCGCTGGATTTTCGCCCCGCCAATCGGATCGAGGTGGCAAAGCAGACGGTGAAGCAGTTCATCGCGCGCCGCACGTCAGACAGAATCGGGATCGTCGCATTCGCCGGTGAAGCCCTCACCCAAGTCCCACTCACCACTGACTATCCGGTCGTGATGCAGGCCGTCTCCAATCTGCAGGCTGGACAGCTCGAAGATGGAACCGCGATCGGGACCGCGATTGCGACTGCCGCCAACCGATTGCGGGATGCTCCGGGGAGATCGCGTGTCATGATCATCCTCACTGATGGAGTGAACAATCGCGGAACAGTGGATCCGCTCACTGCTGCCAAGGCGGCGGCTGCGTACGGAATAAAGATTTACGGAATCGGAGTCGGGAGTGTCGGCATGGCGCCCGTTCCCGTGGGCAGAAACGCGGCCGGCGGTCTCAACTACGAATTGCAGCCAGTTCAAATCGATGAGGCGCTCCTCTCCAACATTGCCCGAATGACGGGCGGTAGGTATTTCCGCGCGCGCGATGCGGCGGCACTCCAGAACATTTACGCGCAGATCGATCAGATGGAGCGCGCGCCAGTACACGCGAGCACAATCGTCAGGTACAGGGAACTGTATCGCTGGCCCCTCGCGCTCGGTCTGTTGGCACTCTTCGGTGAGATGGCACTTGTGGCGTGGAAGGCACCGCTCCCATGACAGCGTTCACGCGCTTCGTGCAGTGGCCGTGGGCTCTTCCGCTGGCGATCGTTCTGCCGATTGTCACCGCATTGCTTGTTCGCTGGGGCGTGAGCGCGCGAACCGAAAGGTTGTCGAAGCTAGGCACTCCATCGATGATCGCTCGACTGGCGCCGTCGATAACAGCGCAGCGTTTGTTGACCCGTGTCCTGCGCGCGGCGCTGGCGACCCTGCTGTTGGGACTCGCGTTTGCCGGCCCGCGTTGGGGCGTGGAACAGACCATCGTGAAACAACAAGGCGTCGATGTAGTGCTTGCGCTCGACGCATCGCTGTCCATGCTGGCAACCGACGAAAGACCGAGCCGGCTCCTCGCCATGAAGCAGGAGATAAACCGCCTTCGTGACCTTTCTCCGGGAGATCGTTTTGCGCTGCTCGCGTTTGCCGGGAGGAGTTACATCCTCACTCCGCTTACGGTCGACAACAGCGCCCTCGACCTGTTCCTCCAGAATCTGGATCCATCCATAGTCGGTCAGGGTGGAAGCTCGCTGGCGAGCGCGCTCAGGCAAGCGACGAATCTCCTCGCGTTGAACAAGACGCCGGGTGATCGCGCGATCGTGCTCATGAGCGACGGAGAGGGATTCGACAATCCCGACGAAGTGCTCGCCGAGGCGCGACGCGCGAGAGAAATGGGCATTACCGTGATCACGGTGGGGTTTGGCACGACCGGGGGCTCGACGATTCCAATTGTGGAGAATCGGGTCGTGACGCAGAAGCGGGACGAAAACGGGAACGTTGTCGTGACGCACTACGACCCGGCACTGCTCAAACAGATTGCCGATGAAGCGAAGGGCGCCTTCATTGATGCACGGACGCCCGATCGCGCCGGAAGAATCCGGCAGGCGCTGAACAGCCTCCACGCAAATCCGCGCTCAGTGGTGTCCGGTGAAAACCTGGGCGCACAGTTTCAATGGTTCGTGCTGGCGGCTCTCCTCCTGCTTGCGGCTGACACATTCTCCCAGACGCGTAGGCGCCGGCGGAGGGCAGTCGCTGCGGCAGCGACAACCGCGACGATGCTTCTGCTGACCGCATCATGCAGACGGAGCCCGGAGCGCGACAAGCCGGCGATTGCTCTCTATAACGCCGGCACCACGCTCCTGAAGCGCGATTCACTTCACGCTGCTATTCCTCCGCTTACGCGAGCCGCCGATTCAAAGGACACCGAGGTCAGACACCACGCGAGATTCAACCTGGGCCTCGACTACCTTGTGCAGGGCCGGCGAGCGAAGGATTCCGCGGACGCGCATCTCGACAGCGCCCTGTATCGCTACAAGCAAATACTCGAAGTAGCAGGGGCGGATTCCGACGCGCGATGGAACTACGAGCTAGCGCTGCGTCAAAGAAGGGGTGGGGGAGGTGGAGGAGGTGGCGGTGGTGGTGGCGGTGGCGGAGGCAAGAGCGCAAACCCAAGCCCCTCACCTGCGCAGAGCCAGAATCAGGCTCCGGCTCCCAGACCCGTCCCGGGAATGACGCCACAGCAGGCAGAAGCGGTGCTCAATGCCGCCGAAGACAAGGAGACCGACGTTCAAGGCAAGCGCCAGAAGAAGAACGTTCCCACCCCGCCGAGGGGAAAGGATTGGTAGCTTCGGTACAAGTATGGCTTTGATCTCAATTCTTCCCAGCGCTGTCGCCGACCAGATCGCAGCCGGCGAAGTTGTCGAGCGGCCTTCGTCGGTGGTGAAGGAGCTGGTCGAGAACTCGATCGATGCCGGCGCATCAGCGATTGAGGTTGTCCTCGAGGACGGCGGGCGAAAGCTGGTTCGAGTGAGCGATGATGGCGCCGGCATGTCGGCCGAAGATGTTCCCCTCGCCCTGGCGCGCCACGGCACTTCCAAGATCAGAAAGGCTTCGGACCTTGTAGCTGTTGCAACTTTCGGCTTCCGGGGGGAGGCTCTGCCCGCCATCGCGTCAGTGTCCCAGTTCGAGATTCAGACGGCCGATGCGGACGGAGAGGGCACTTCGATGAAGGTCGCGGGTGGCCAGATCGGCCGGGCCGAGCGCATCGCACGTCGGCGGGGAACGACGGTCGCGGTTGCCCAACTTTTCTACAACGTTCCGGCGCGCCTAAAGTTCCTCCGCAGCGCCAGGTCGGAATGGCGAAGCGCGGTCGAGTCGCTAACGGCGCTCGCGCTCACCCAGCCGACGGTGCGGATAAATGTCACCCACGATGGAAAGAGCGCGCTTACGCTTCCGCCTGTTAACAGTATTCGGTCGCGACTGGGCGCCATCTGGGGCGGACGATACGCCGAGGATCTGCTCGACGTAGATGACGTCGCGGGTCCCATTCACACGAGTGGTCTCGTGCAGCGGCCCGCGGACGTCGGAACCTCGACACGCCGCGCCTTTTTGTCGATCAACGGGCGCGCTGTGCGCGATGCTGGAATCGCCCGCGCGGTCGAAGCGGCGTATCGGTCCACGATTGTCGCGGGGGTCCGCCCATCATTCTTTCTCAACGTTACCGTATCCGCGGACACCGTAGATGTGAACGTGCATCCGGCCAAAGCCGAGGTTCGCTTTCGCGATCGATGGACCGTCGAGCGAGCGGTGGAAGCAGCAGTGCGACGCGCCCTGGGCAACTTCGGCAGCGCAGCGTCTCTTGGATTCCGGGGCTCGAGCTTCAGCTTCCGACCCGTCGATCTTCCGCCCAACCCGGGAGCCGAGATTCTTCAGCCACATGTCGCGCGCGACGAACCTCTATTCGAGCAATCGGTTCCCCAATTTGGGAGTCCGGCAGCGGAATTCGCGCCCGACGAATCTCACGAGATCGCGGCTCCTCCCGCCCCGATACCACCGCTTATCCAGCTCCGGCGCACCTATATCGCGTTCGAGCACGAGGAAGGGCTGGTGCTCATCGATCAACATTCAGCGCACGAGCGGGTGCTCTACGAACAGTTCATGCAGACTCTGGAGAGCGGCGCCGCGCCCGCGCAGCGGCTTCTGCTTCCATTGACTCTTCACCTCGGCCCAGCCGAAGGCGAAGCCTTCGATGCAAATCGCCAATACCTCGAGCGACTCGGGTTCGAGGTCGAAGGCTTCGGAGGCCACACGCTGATCGTGAACACGGTGCCGATGCCTCATCCACGCTTCGACGCCGAACGGTGCTTGCGGGAGACCCTCGATGCGCTCACGGGCGACCGTGTGGCGGGCGCGGCCGCGAAGCACGAGCGGCTCGCGGCGACAGTCGCCTGCAAGGCGGCAATCAAAGCGGGCGAGGAGCTGTCGCAGTCGGAGATGCGCTCGCTCTTCGCCTCACTTCGCGACACGACGCTCCCGGCGCACGACGTTCACGGCAGGTCGACTATAGTCCATCTCACCTGGGAAGAAGTAGAGCGGCGATTTGGCCGGCGATAGGTTGCGCATCATCTGCGGACCGACGGCTGCCGGCAAGTCCGCCCTCGCATTGGAGCTGTGCGAGATCTACGACGCCGCAATCATCAGCGCGGACTCCCGGCAGATCTACTGCGGCTTCGACATTGGAACCGCCAAGCCAAGTCGAGCTGAGTGCGCGCGAGCAACCCATTACGGGATCGATGTCGTCGAGCCCGACGAACGCTACTCCGCGGCGAGGTGGGCGCGAGAGGCGGACGAATGGATCGAATGCGCCTCGGAGATCGAAAAAGATCCGGTGATCGTTGGTGGGACCGGGCTGTATATCAAAGCGCTTGTTGATCCGCTTTTCTCAGCACCGGATCTCGATACCGCCCAGCGCGTCCAGCTCGAAGGCGAGCTGGCAACCATGTCTGTCGATGAGCTCCGCCGCTGGTGCGAACAGCTCGACCCGCCGCGAGCACACCTCGGCCGCACACAGCTGATGCGCGCAATCGAGACCGCCCTTCTGTCGGGATCGCGCATCAGCGACTTGCACTCGGAGCACAATGCAGGGAAAACGGCGGAGCCAGGCGTAACCCCTGTATACCTGGTCGTCGATTCGGGACCGGAGCTTGGGTCGAGAATCGAAAAACGCGTCGAACGAATGTTGAGCGCTGGTTGGGTGGATGAAGTTCGCGAGCTGATGCAAACAGTATCGCCCGATGCGCCCGCGTGGAAAGCGAGCGGCTATTCGGTAGTGCGAAGCCACGTAGACGGAGCGATGGATTTGTCATCAGCCGCGGAGCGGGTCATTATTGAGACACGGCAGTACGCCAAGCGCCAACGCACGTGGTTCAGACATCAGCTGCCTGCCGCGGCTGTCACGCGCGTTAATCCTGATGACTCTGACGCCATGAGCGTCGCGCGAAAGTGGTGGGAGAAATCTGAGTGAAGATTGGAATTACCTGCTACCCGACGTACGGCGGGTCCGGCGCCGTTGCGACGGAGCTCGGCATAGCGCTGGCGGATCGCGGCCACGAAATCCATTTCATCACCTATCGGCAGCCATTCCGGCTCCCGTCCTTTCTTCCCCGCATCTTCTTTCACGAAGTCGATGTCGGGCGCTACCCGCTCTTCGAGTTTCCTCCGTACGATCTCGCGCTGGCCGTGCGAATGCACGAGGTCGTCCGCACTCACGGGCTCGAGCTGCTGCACTGCCACTATGCCATACCGCACGCGACGAGCGCGTGGATCGCCCGGGAAATGCTGCGCGAGACGAAGGAAGACGTACACCTGATCACCACGCTGCACGGAACCGACATTACGATCGTCGGCCAGGATCCTTCCTTCTTCCCGATCACGAAGTTCTCGATCGAAAAGTCGGATCGTATAACGGCCGTCTCGAGCTACCTGCGCGAAGAGACCTGCCGTGCCTTTGGCTGCGAGGGGCTGGAGATCGACGTGATCCACAACTTCATTGATCCCGATGTCTACAACCGCGAGAAGTATCCGGCTTTACTGAAGAATCAGTTTGGCCGATCGAAGCCGATCCTGATGCACGTGTCGAACTTTCGCGCCGTGAAACGCGTCCGGGATGTGATCCGCATCTACGCCGAAGTAAATCGCGATCTGCCGAGCGTACTGGTGATGATCGGCGACGGGCCCGACAGGCCGGCCGCCGAAGAAGAAGCGCGCATGCTCGGCCTCGAGCAATCGGTATCCTTTCTCGGAAAGCTGGATCAGATCGCTCCGCTCCTCGCCGCGGCGGATTTGTTTCTGCTGCCCAGCCAGAGTGAGTCCTTTGGACTTAGTGCCCTCGAAGCGCTGGCGTCCGGAGTTCCTGTCGTCGGGACGAACGCGGGCGGCCTCCCGGAGGTCGTCCGGGACGGAGAGACCGGCATTCTTTGCGCTGTTGGAGACGTTCCGGGAATGGCTGCTGCTTCCCTCGAGATTCTATCGGATCCGAAGCGATGGTCGGCCATGAGCAAGCTCGCGGCAGAAGACGCTCGCGTGCGTTTCTCCCGGGACGCCATCGTCACGCAGTATGAATCGCTCTATCGCACATTACTTCCGACCAACATACCATGACACCTCTCCAGGCCATTGCACTCGGCATCATCCAGGGCTTGTCGGAATTCCTACCCATCAGCAGCTCGGCGCACCTCACTCTGGCGCCGTGGCTCTTCGGCTGGGAAGACCCCGGACTGGCGTTCGATGTCGCGCTCCACTTCGGGACGCTCCTCGCGGTGCTCTGGTATTTCCGGATGGAATGGCTCGCGCTGATTCGCGCGGCGTTCGGAATCATTACTACCGGTCGCATCGAGACTCCGGAGAAGCGGCGAGTGATTTACCTGATAATCGCGACGATTCCCGGGGCGATTGGCGGTTTAGTGCTCCAATCGAAAGCGGAGTCGGCGTTCAGGAGTCCGCAGATCATCGCCATCGCGCTCATCGTGCTCGGAGTCCTGCTCTGGCTCGTGGACAAGCTGGTCGATCAGAGGCGTATTCTCGGCGAAATGAGGTGGATCGATTCGCTGCTGATTGGACTCTCTCAGGTCATTGCGCTTGTTCCCGGAGTGTCGCGCTCGGGCGCGACGATTACCACGGCTCGCGGACTGCGGTTCGATCGAGAGAGCGCCGCCGAATTCAGCTTTCTAATGAGCATGCCGATCATTGCGGCAGCGGTCGTTCTCGAAGGTCCGAAGGCGCTGCAACAGGGTGGATTGACGAATGAGCTGATGTCCGGAGTCGTCGCGTCCGCGATCAGTGGGTGGCTCGCCATCTCGATTCTGATGCGCAACGTGAGCAGACACAGCTACGGCATCTTCGCGGCCTATCGCATTCTACTCGGCATCGGAGTGCTGGCGGTGGTATACGCACGAGGGTGATGCGGTTCGCCTCGACGGCGCAACGGCCGCAGAGCTGAGTGAAGCTCTCGACCTTCCGCGCATCGAGCTGCTGGAATCGACGACGTCGACGCTGGATGTCGCGCACCGGCTGGCTGCCGACGGAACTCCCGCCGGAACTCTCGTGATCGCGAACGAGCAGACGGCGGGGCGGGGCAGGGGCGGAAAGAGCTGGCAGTCCTCCCCCGAGGAGGGTCTGTGGTTGACGCTCATCGAGCGACCGGGGGACGATTCAGGACTCGGCGTCCTCTCGCTTCGGGTGGGACTCGCCGCTGCCGAAGCGCTCGACCGATTTGCACCCGAGCCGATTCGTCTCAAGTGGCCGAACGATCTGTATGTCGATCGGGGCAAGCTGGCGGGGATTCTCGTCGAGGCACGGTGGCGTGAACAATCAATCGAATGGATCGCCATCGGACTCGGGGTCAACGTCAGGCGGCCTGAAAACCTCGAAAACGCCGCGGGGCTTGAACCGGGAACGGCGCGACTCGATGTTCTTGCGGAGCTCATACCTGCACTTCGCTCGGCGGCTCGCGCGACCGGGCCGCTGACCGCTGGGGAACTGGAAGAGTTCAATGCCCGGGATTTGGCGCGGGGAAAGACGTGCATCCAACCAGCGCTGGGTCGGGTGGCGGGAATCTCACCGACGGGGGAGCTGCTGGTGGCTCTCGCCGATACCGTCGCGCCGTTTCGATCCGGATCCCTCGTCCTTGAGGAAATGCAATGATTGTCGTGTTCGACGTCGGTAACTCTGAAATCACGATTGGAATCTTTGAGGGCGAGGAGCTCGTGTCCCATTGGCGGCTCACCACCGCGGCACCGCGGACCGCCGACGAGCTCGCACTTCTCATTCGATCCATAACCGGCGACGCGATCGCATCGTCATCAGATCCGACGATTGGGTCGGCAATCTGCTCGGTGGTGCCCGCAATCACGCCAATGCTGGTGGAAGCCTGCGGGATGTGCTTCGGCCGGAAGCCGCTGATGATCGACGCCCGCGCCAAGCTGCCAGTCAAGTTGGACGTGGAGGAGCCGTTCACGGTGGGAGCTGACCGCGTCGCCAACACACTCGCCGCGAGCCGGATTCACAAGCGTGATGCGATCGTGGTCGACCTCGGGACCGCCACGACCTACGATTGCATCACTGCCGACGGGACATTTCTCGGCGGTGTCATCCAGCCAGGAGTAATGATTTCGGCCGACACGCTCTTTCGGCGAACCGCCCAGCTTCCGGCGACGGACATAGTTCCACCCAAACGGGTCATCGCGCGCCGCACCGACGAGTGTATCCGGGCCGGCGTGCTCTACGGCGCAGTCGACTCGATCGACGGAATTGTGCGTCGCATCAAGAAGGAGTGGCCGAACAAGAACTTGCCCCTGGTTCTGGCTACCGGAGGCATGGCAGAATCGATCCAGCCGCACTCGAAGGAGCTGGAGCTGGTAGACCCCTTCCTGACCCTAAAGGGCATTCGTCTAGGCTACGAAATCCTGGCCGGCTAACCCTTAGAGCCTCCTCTGCCAGCCCAAGGCCCCCGGTGGTTGACGCGGGCCTCCGGAATCAGTTATGTTGGAGCTTAGCACTCACTACAGTCGAGTGCTAACAGAGCAGTTTCCTACCATCCAGCCACATTTTCAGCAGAAGGGCAGCTAATTATGGCTACAAAAACACAATCGAGCACCAAAGTCGCCCCCCTCGCCGACCGCGTCATGATCAAAGCGCTCGAGGAGACCGAGCAGATG
>JALYZH010000029.1 GCA_030948945.1 Gemmatimonadota bacterium
CTCTTTATCAGATCATGGGGCGCCACCGCGCGGAACCGCTCCCGGAGCGGAAGCCGTCGTGGCTCAAGGTAAGAGCACCCGGAGGCCCCAACTACTTGCGCCTCAAGCACTTGATGCGTGAGCTGGATTTGCATTCAGTGTGCGAGGAAGCGCATTGCCCCAACGTCGGCGAGTGCTGGGAGCATGGCACCGCCACCTTCATGATTCTGGGCGACGTTTGCACCAGAAACTGCGCCTACTGTGCCGTCGCTCACGGACGTCCGCCCAAGTACGACATCGCCGAGCCGGAAAGAGTCGCGCACGCGATCGCCGAGATGGGACTCCAGCACGCGGTCATCACCTCCGTCGATCGCGACGACCTGCCCGATTTCGGGGCGTACATCTTCGCCGAAACGATCAGGCAGATCCACGAAAGAATTCCCGGGTGCTCAGTGGAAGTTCTGGTCCCGGATTTTCAGGGCAACCAAGACAGCATCCGTACCGTGCTCGAGGCTGGTCCCGAGATCTACAATCATAACACCGAGACCGTACCGCGCCTCTACAAGAAAGCGCGGCCGGGTGGACGCTATCCCAGAGTGATGGAGATTTTCCGCTACGCCAAAAGAATCGCCCCGGAGACTCCAACGAAAACGGGAATGATTCTCGGCATGGGAGAGACCATCGAGGAAGTCGTTGCCGTGATGCGCGACCTGCGCGACATCGACGTCGACATCCTCACACTCGGACAATACCTGCGTCCATCGGACGCGCACATCGCGCTCGACCGCTACTACACTCCTCAGGAATTCAGAAGGCTTTACGAAATTGGAATGGAGATGGGATTCCGGCATGTTGAATCAGGTCCACTCGTGCGCTCCAGCTATCACGCATGGGAACAGGTTCAGGCAGCAGGCGTATGAGCACTGAAGCGAAACGCCCGCCCGCCGCCGCCGCGAAGCGAAAAGACAAGGGTGCGCCCAGCGACAACGGAGCCGACGCAGCTCCGGCAAACGACCTCGCTGGAACAACCCCCGAGCTCCGGCGCGAGCTGCTTCACTCGATGCTCTTGCAGCGCCGCTTCGAGGAGCGGTGCGCCGAGGCGTACGCGCTCGGAAAGATCGGTGGGTTCTGTCACCTCTACATTGGACAGGAAGCAATCTCCACCGGCGTGATGTCGATGATCCGGCCCGACGACTACGTGATTACGGCGTATCGCGATCACGGTCAGGCGCTCGCTCGCGGCGTGAGCCCCCGCGCGGTAATGGCCGAGCTGTTCGGTCGTGAAGCGGGCTGCTCGGGCGGCAAAGGCGGCTCGATGCACATCTTCGACTCCAAGACGAACTTCCTCGGCGGACATGGCATCGTCGGCGGACACGTGCCGATCGCGGCCGGCGTCGGCTTTGCGATCAAGTATCGACGCGGCAATCAGGTATGTGTGTGCTTCTTCGGGGAAGCAGCAGTCAACATCGGCGCATTCCACGAAGCGCTGAATCTGGCGTCGCTGTGGGATCTGCCGGTTGTCTTCATCATCGAGAACAACCGGTACGGCATGGGAACGGCGATCTCGCGCTCGACCGCCAACGAGGACGCGCTCGTCCGCGCCAAGGGCTATCGGATGGAAGGCGAGAGCGTCGACGGTCAGGATGTCTTCGCCGTGCGCGATTGCATGGCGCGGGCGGTCGAGAGGGCGCGCAAGGAAAAGCGGCCAACCTTGATCGAGATGAGGACGTACCGCTTCATGGGCCACTCGATGTCGGACGCGGCGAGCGGCACCTACCGAACCAAGGTCGAGCTGGAAGAGAACATGAAGCGAGATCCCATACTGCTCCTCCACAACCGCATGTTCGAGGCAGGCGAGCTGACAGAGGGAGAAATGCACAAGCTGGACGACGAGGCGAAGGCGATCGCGCAGGACGCTTGGGACTTCGCCGATGCGAGCCCGGAGCCGCCGCTCGACAAGCTCTATACTGACGTCTACGCGGACACGAGCTCCTGATGGCAGTCGTTACTTACCGTGACGCTCTGACGCAGGCGCTCCGCGAGGAGCTGCAGCGCGACGACAGAGTCTTCCTCATGGGAGAGGAGGTCGCGCAGTACAACGGCGCCTACAAAGTCTCGAAGGGGCTGCTGGACGAGTTTGGCCCGATGCGAATCGTCGACACTCCAATCACCGAGCTCGGATTCGCGGGCGTCGGCGTCGGCGCAGCGATGGTCGGACTGCGGCCGATCGTCGAGTTCATGACCTGGAACTTCGCGCTGCTCGCGATCGATGAAGTCGTAAACGCCGCCGCGAAGATGCTCTATATGTCGGGTGGCCAATACAAGATGCCTATGGTTTTCCGGGGCCCCAACGGCTCCGCGCTTCAGCTGTCCGCCCAGCACTCACAGGCGTGGGAGAGCTGGTATGCGCACATACCGGGCTTGAAGGTGTGTACCCCCGGCACGCCCGCGGACGCCAAGGGACTTCTCAAGTCAGCGATTCGAGACGACAACCCGGTGGTCTTCCTCGAAGGAGAGATGCTCTACAACACCAAGGGAGAAGTTCCCGACGGAGAGCACATCGTTCCGATCGGCGTTGCGGACCTCAAGCGCGAGGGTGATCACTGCTCCGTGATCACTCACGGCAAGATGGCGCTCGTGGCAATGCGAGTCGCCGATGATCTGGCAAAGGAGGGAATCAATATCGACGTCGTCGATCTCCGCACTGTGCGTCCCATCGATGTCGAAGCGATCGCTCGCTCGGTCCAGAAAACCAATCGCGCCGTCGTGCTCGAGGAAGGATGGGAGATCTGCGGCATGGGCTCCCAGGTAGTCGACTTCATCCAGCGTGAGTGCTTCGACGATCTCGACGCTCCCGTCCTGCGTGTCCACCAGGAAGATGTGCCCATGCCGTACGCGAAGAACCTCGAGCGCGCCGCGAAGCCCGACGCAGGCAAGGCCATCGCGGCAATCAAGAAAGTCATGTACCTCGACTAACCACATATGGCAACCAAAGTGGTGATGGAGGCGCTCTCGCCGACGATGGAAGAGGGGCGCCTCGTCAAATGGAACAAGAACGAAGGCGACGCCGTGGCTAGCGGGGACGTGCTCGCGGAAGTCGAGACCGACAAGGCGGTGATGGAGCTCGTCGCGCGGGGCGACGGTGTACTGCGCAAGCGCCTGG
>JALYZH010000036.1 GCA_030948945.1 Gemmatimonadota bacterium
GCTCTTTCATCCGCTTCCACACCTCGTCTCGCATCGCCGGCGTTACGACGAAATCGGGCGACGTTATGCCGCGGGTCGCCTTTAGGTAGAGAGCGTAATCCGTGATCGCATCACGGAAATGTCCCGCATTGCCGCCGAGGGCGCGAATGAAGCGGCCTTCCGCGATGGGAGTCGTGCTGTCCCCCGCAACGACATCCGGGTTGATCCCGCCTCCACCGTATACGACCCGTCCGCCGTCGGTGTGAAATCTTTCTCGCTTCAGAGGTGGCGGATCGTCACTTTCGTCATCGGGCTGAGGACGCGTTATGGATCGGCCGGCTGGAGTGAACCATCTCGCGGTCGTGAGCTTGAGCCCGCCCCGGTCGCCAAACGACACAACGCTCTGCGCGCTTCCTTTTCCATACGTCGGTCTTCCGACGAGGATCGCCCGATCGTGATCCTGCAAGGCACCTGCCACGATCTCTGCTGCGCTCGCGCTGCGACCATCGACCAGAACGATCAGCGGGAGGTTCGGCCACCGTTGCTTGGCCGTATCGGCGTACTCCCGGTTCGCTTCAGGAAGCCGACCGCGCATGCTTACGATCTTCTGCCCCGGATTCAGAAACAGATCCGATACGCGCACCCCCTGGGTCAACAATCCGCCCGGATTCGTACGGAGATCGAGCACCAGCGTCTTCATTCCCTGAGTGAGAAGACCGGTGATCGCTGCGTTCAGCTCTTTCGCGGTCGAATCACTGAATGCCTTGAGGTCGATGTATCCGACGCCGTCGGTCAGCATCGATGATCTTCGTACCGCACTCTGATGAATGGTGCTGCGCACGAGCTTCAGCTCGATCGGCGCGACCGATCCCGGTCGCTCGATTTTCAACATCACCGATGTTCCGGGCTTTCCACGCAAGGCATGGGATGCCTCTTCGCTCGTCCAGCCCTTGGCCGGCTTCCCCATGACCTCGACTATCCGGTCGCCGGGCTGCAGACCAGCGCGCTCGGCGGGTCCACCAGGCATCGGCGCGACGACGATCAGCCAGCCGTCGCGAAGATCCGTCTCCAGCCCCAGACCAGCGTAGTTGCCGCTCGTAGATTCGTTGAGCCGGGCGAAGCGGTCGGGGGGAAGAAACGTCGAATAAGGATCTCTAAGCTCGTACAACATCCCTTCGACGGATTTCCGGTACAGCACTGAGTCGCTGATGGGGTCGACATAATCGTTCTGCACGTGACGCAAGACGTTGTCGAACAGTTGGGCGCCCTCGAACGCGGTGAACGTTCCGGTCCGGGACCCTCGCTGCAGCATCCAGCCGCCGGTGACCAATGCACCAAGCAATGTGCCGCCAACTATGACCGTGCGAGCGCGCGCAGGCGCGCTGGGAACTTTGAGTTTCATACTCTCTTTAACTCTCGATGCCGCCAAAAGGTTGCGGGAACGCGGACGCCAACGCGGAGACGACTCGCTTCAAAACGGTCAATTCGTCGCCAGTCCCATCTATCAACTTGATTGGACCGCACTCCGGATGCGAGTGTTGCCATGCTGGGGCGACGAACTTTCGAAACGCGTTACCCACCAGTTCATGGAAATCGTCGCCGGAGCGCTCCATGCGGTCGCGTTTGCCACGCGCGTCGGCGCGCCCGAGCCCTTCGCTCGGCGGGACGTCCAGCAGGAGCGTCAGGTCGGGTACGAGCCCACCGGTCGCCAGGCGATTGGCGGCACGCACTTCGTCTTCCGGCAGTCCGCGCCCAACGATCTGATATGCGTAAGTGGAGAGGAAGAAGCGGTCGAGGAGAACCACGTCGCCCCGCTCCAGCGCGGGCGCGACCTCCTTCCCAATCAGCTCCGCACGTGACGCCATGAAAAGCAGTGCCTCGGCCGCCGCGGTCAGGTGATGCTCGGAATCAAGAAGAATTTCGCGGATTGCGTCGCCCACAGGCGTCCCGCCCGGCTCGCGGACCGCCATGGATGGAACGCCCGCCGTCGCGAGGCGCTCGGCAATCAACTTGATCTGGGTAGTCTTGCCGGCGCCTTCAGCTCCTTCGAAGACGATCAGCTTGCCTCGTGGCATGTTCAGGAAAGAGTGATGATCGGGCTCGCCGCGCCCTTCTTCATGCCGTCCATGATCCACTGGTTCACGCGCATCATGAGCTTGTCGAAGTTCTCCTGCGCTGCCACAGCCCGCTGATAAGCAGTCTGCGCCTGGATCTTCTCGAGCATAGAGTCGAGCTGCTGCTCCATCTCGGGCGTCGGATTCTCACCGCGCTGTATCAGCTGTTGCGCCTCTCCGCGCAGCTTCTCCATCTCCTGGAGCAAAGCCACGGCTTCGCGATCTCCATTCAGCGCTTCGCTGGACCGCTTGAGCGCCTGATACTCCGGGCTCTGCCCAATGAGGCGGCCCAACTCATTCCCCTTCTCCTCCAGCATCATGTCTCCTTTCAGGCGCGCGCTCAGTTGCGACGTGCGAACACGAACCGCTCCCGGCCCGTCAAATCGAGCAGCACTTCTATCTCACTGTACCGCCCATCGACCGCAACCATCTCCGCCACACTTCCCGCCCGGCGCGTGTCGACCTCGAGTGCAAGCAGTCCTCCACTTCCAAGCAGCGACGGCGATTGCTTCACGAGCTCGCGGGTGACCGACAGTCCGTCGTCCGGGCAGAGGAGCGCGACGCTTGGCTCCCAGTCGCGCACATCCGGCGGGAGCTCGGTGATCTCCGCAAAGCTGATGTACGGCGGGTTGCAGACAATAGCGTCTAATCTCTCGCCGCCGAGAGGGGCAAGCAGTGAGCCGTGGTGGAACTCCACGCGGGTTTTCAGGACGTGGGCAAGCAAGGTGGCGTTGGCCTTTGCCACGGCCAGGGCATCCCAGGAAATATCGGTGGCAAGAACGCGATCGAATTCGTGCTCGAATGCGAGGGAGAGCGCGATTGCCCCCGACCCCGTCCCGATGTCGGCGACAATCCGCGTGTCGCTGTCGCAGCGCTCCAGCACGCGCTCGACCAGCACTTCGGTCTCGACGCGCGGGATGAGGACCCGTTCGTCGACTTCTAGCATGAGATGTCGAAAGCAGGCGCGCGAGACGGCGTAGGCCAGTGGCGCTCCAGCGGCTCGCTTCATTGCGGCTCGTATCACCGCGCGCGCGACGTCCGGGGATGCATCGGCGACCGAATTGGCCGCCGCCCAGAATTTCGGGACGTCCAGAACCGCGGCGACAATTTCCCGTGCTTCGCGCTCCGGCTCGTCCAATCCCTCGGACTCGAGCATGGCCGTGCAGCCGGCGAGCAGGTCACCGATCGTGCCGATCGGGAGGCTAGTCGGAAAGAAATGCGCGCCGGGCTTACTCGCCAAGCTTCTCTTCGACATCAGCAACCTTGAGGGCCTCGATGAACGGCTCGATCTCACCGTTCAGCACCTTCGTCAGCTCGTGCAGAGTGAGATTGATGCGGTGGTCCGTGACGCGATTCTGCGGATAGTTGTATGTCCTGATTTTCGCGGACCGGTCACCAGTGCCGACTTGGGTCTTTCGCATACGAGCGCGCGAAGCTTCCTGCTGGGCGATTTTCGCGTCGAGCAAACGCGCGCGCAAAACCTCCATCGCCTTCAGCTTGTTCTGGAGCTGGGATTTCTGATCCTGCTGGCTGACGACGATCCCGCTCGGGATGTGCGTGATCCTCACCGCGGAATCGGTGGTGTTCACGCTCTGCCCGCCCGGTCCCGACGAGCGAAAGACATCGATTCGGAGATCCTTGTCCTCGATCTTGAGGTCGATCTCTTCCGCTTCGGGGAGAACGGCAACCGTTGCCGCAGAAGTGTGAATGCGGCCCTGACTCTCGGTGACGGGAACCCGCTGAACGCGATGCACTCCGGATTCCCGACGCATCGCGCCGAAGGCGCCATCACCCTTGACCTTGAAAATCGCTTCCTTCATTCCGCCGAGCGTGCCGTCGGATTGTGAGATGACCTCGATACGCCAGCGGCGTCCCTCGGCGAAGCGTGTGTACATGCGGTAGAGATCAGCGGCAAAAATCGCGGCCTCATCGCCGCCGGTGCCGCCTCGAATCTCCACAATGGCCGGCCGGTCGTCGAGGGGGTCGTGCGGAATGAGCGCCGGCTTTATCTGTTCGACGAGTACGTCGACGGATTTCTCGAGGCGCGCGATTTCGTCTTGTGCCTCTCTCGCCATGTCGGGGTCTTCAGAGTCGAGGAGCTCGCGGCTTTCCGCGAGCTCCTGCTCGAATCTCTGAAGTCTGGCGGCCATTTCTGCCAGGGGCTGAAGATGTCTGTGCTCCCGGCCCAGCGCCGCCATGCGCTGCTGGTCCCTTACAGTCTTCGGATCGGAGAGCTCTCGCTCTACCTCAGAGGCACGCTCGACGGCGTCTCTGAGCCGGTC